>DETX01000133.1 GCA_002362145.1 Clostridiales bacterium UBA3277 | reverse complement strand
AGCCCCAGGTCCTCTGCGGCCTGCTTCGCGTTCTCGTACAGTTCGTGGCAGGATTTGCAGCCGGAGCCCAGAACCTGGATGCGGGTGACATCGGCCGGGCAGCCGCCGCAGCAGCAGGAGCCGGAGGCTTTCGCCTGGGGAATGGAGCAGCAGGTGGGTGCCTTTGGTTCGTCTTTTTTCCCGAAATGGAAGAGTGACATGGTGATAACCTCCTGAGATCAGATAATAAAATATTGTATCGCGTTGAAGAAATAACCTACAACGATAATACCGGCTGTACACACCCCGATGAAAATGCCGAGCAGCTTGGGCTTAACCGCCTTGCGGAGCATGATCATGGAGGGCAGAGAAAGGGTGGTGACACCCATCATAAAGGAAAGGACAACGCCCAGCAGGGCGCCTTTGGCAAGCAGGGCCTCCGCAATGGGGATTGTACCGAAAATATCCGCGTACATCGGAATGCCCGCCGCCGTGGCAAGCACAACGCCAAAGGGATTGTTGTCCCCGAGAACCTTGACAATGAAAGCCTCGGGAATCCAGTTGTGAATCACCGCGCCGATGCCGACGCCGATGAGCACATAGGCCGCCACCTTTTTCGCCGTGGAAACCACCTGGTCCCAGGCGTATTTCATTCGGTCCCGGAAATGCAGTTCTTCCTGGGGAACGTCCATGGCGCGGCCGTTTCGGATGTACGCCTCCACCTGGTTTTCCAGGTGCAGCTTCTCAATCAGGGTTCCGCCGAGGACGGCAATCACCAAGCCGAGTGTCACATACAAAACCGCGACCTTCCAGCCGAATATGCTCATCAGCAGCACAAGACTGCCCAGATCCACCATGGGGGAAGAGATCAGAAAAGAAAAGGTGACCCCAAGGGGGAGCCCCGCGCTGGTAAAGCCGATGAACAGCGGAATGGAAGAACAGGAGCAGAATGGCGTCACCGTGCCCAGGAGGGCGGCGATGATATTTGCCCAGATTCCATGGAAGCCGCCGAGGATTCGTTTCGTCCGCTCCGGCGGGAAATAGCTTTGGATATAGGAGATGATCAAAATCAAGATGCCCAGGAGCACCATGATTTTGACGGTATCGTAGAGAAAAAATTGGACGCTGCCGCCGATTCTGCCTGTGGTATCCAAGCCGCAGGCGGTTAAGATTGCGGATATGAGCCTGTTCAGCCAGCCCATACCCAGAACTTCATTTTGGAAGAAGTCCCAGCTGGTTCTCAGCGCTTCCATAAAAAAGCTCCTTTCATATCGCTATATTGAAATGTGTCTATTTAATGGTCCTGAAATAAGCCGTGGGGAAAAAGAGCAGCTAAGCTGGCTCATTTTTCACCGCACGACGTATTTTCGCAGGGGACATCCGGGGTGGTCAGCTGCTCCAGGCACGCTTTCGCCTGGGCCACGCCCTTTTCGGAGATGGAATAATGGGTCCACTTCCCCTCTTTGCGGCCAACGACAATTTCCGCGTCACAGAGGATTTTCATATGGTGGGAGAGGGTGGGCTGGGTTACATGGATTTCTTCCAGCAGCCTGCAGGCGCATTTTTCGCCGGAACGCAGCAGATGGAGAATGCGGATGCGGTTCTCATCGCAGAATGCTTTGAAAATCGCCGCGGTCTTTCTCTCGTCCATGGCGGGAAAGCACCTCCCATTGAATTTCGTCTATGCGTATTATAGACGACACATAGAAAAATGTCAATATGCTTTTGCGAAAAAAACACCGGGAAGGGCGTGCTGCCCTTCCCGGTGCCTTTTGTGTTTTAAGCCGAAATTACTTGTGAGCGCCGGCGATCTGAGCGGCGACCTCGGCGGCGAAGTCCTCAGACTTCTTCTCGATGCCCTCACCCTTGACGTAGTGGATGGCGTCCACAAACTTGACGCTGCCGCCCAGCTTCTTGGCGGCGTCGGCAATGTAGCCCTCCACGCTACCCTGGAACAGGTCAGAGCGGACAAAGTCCTGCTGCAGCAGGCAGCACTCCTTGTAGAAGGCGTTCAGCTTGCCGGCGGCGATCTTCTCCTTGATCTGGGCGGGCTTGCTGGCCATCTTGGGATCGTTATCCATCAGAGCCACCTGGACGGCCATCTCATGGTCCACATCGGCCTGGGGAACCAGGGACTTGTCCCAGAACTTGGGGCTCATGGCGGCAATCTGCATGGCTACGTTCTTGCCGATTTCGGTGGCGTCGATGCCGCCCTCCACAGCCAGGTTCACCAGCACGCCGTGGGTGCCGCCGGCATGGACATAGGCCACGCTGACATTGTCGGCAAACCGGGCGAAGCGGCGGATCTGCAGATTCTCACCGATGGACATGACCTTCTCCTGCATGATCTCAGCCACGGTCAGGCTGGAATCGGGATAGGTGCAGCCCTTCAGGGCCTCCACATCGGCGGGGGCGTCCTTGGCGACGACCTTGGCCAGGTTCTCCACCAGCTCCACAAAGGCGGGAGTCTTGGCGGCGAAGTCGGTCTCGGAGTTGGCCTCGATGACGACACCCACACCGTCGATGACGGCGGCGTAGGCGATGCCCTCAGCGGCAACCCGGTCGGCCTTCTTGGCGGCCTTGGCCAGGCCCTTTTCCCGGAGCCAGTCCACAGCCTTGTCCATATCACCGTCGGTGGCCTGAAGGGCCTTCTTGCAGTCCATCATGCCGACGTTGGTCATTTCACGCAGTTTCTTTACGTCCTGTGCGGTAAAAGCCATTTTCGTATCCTCCTTAAGTGATCGTTGGGGCTTACTCAGCCTCGGGGGCGGCGGGAGCCTCGGTGGTCTCAGCGGTTTCGGCAGCGGCCTCGGCGTCCTCACCCTGACGGCCCTCGATGGCGGCGTTGGCCATGGCGGAGGCGATCAGACGGATGGCGCGGATGGCGTCGTCGTTGCCGGGGATGACGTAATCGATCTCATCGGGATCGCAGTTGGTATCCACAATGGCCACGATGGGAATGTTCAGCTTCCGGGCCTCGGCGATGGCGTTGCGCTCCTTCCGGGGGTCCACGATGAACAGGCAGGCGGGCAGCTTCTTCATTTCCTTCACGCCGCCCAGGTACTTCTCCAGCTTCTCAATCTCGCCCTGGTGCTTGATGACTTCCTTCTTGGGCAGCATAGCGAAGGTGCCGTCCTCTTCCATCTTGCGCAGCTGGGCAAGACGGTCGATCCGGGTACGCATGGTGCGGAAGTTGGTGAGC
>DETX01000099.1:18813-19438 GCA_002362145.1 Clostridiales bacterium UBA3277 | reverse complement strand
CTTCTGCGGGTTCTTGCTGATGCCAGCGGCGGCAGCAGCCTTGACCTTGTTGTTCTTGACGGTGTTGCGGATATACACCAGGCCGCCCTTGGGGCCTGGGATGGCGCCGCGGATGACCAGCATATTCAGCTCCGCGTCCACCTTCACAACGTCCAGGTTCTCGATGGTCACCTGCTCATTGCCCATCTGGCCGGCACCAATCTTGCCGGGGAAGATGCGGGACTGATGAGAGGAAGCGCCCATAGAACCGGCGTGACGGTGAACAGGGCCGCCGCCGTGGGTCATGGGGGTGCGGCCGGCGCCGTGGCGCTTGACAACGCCCTGGTAGCCATGGCCCTTGGAAACGCCGGTGACGTCGATCTTGTCGCCAGCGGCGAAGGTGTCGGCCTTGACTACGTCGCCCACGTTCATGTTGGCGGCGTTCTCCAGCTTAAACTCCTTCAGGTGCTTCTTCGCCTCGACGCCGGCCTTCTTCAGGTGGCCAGCCTCGGGCTTGGTGAGCTTGGACTCTTTGACGGTCTCAAAGCCGAGCTGAACGGCAGTGTAGCCGTCGGTCTCGACCGTTTTCTTCTGAGTGACGACGCAGGGGCCTGCTTCCACAACGGTAACAGGGATCACCTTGCCG
>DETX01000099.1:0-18549 GCA_002362145.1 Clostridiales bacterium UBA3277 | reverse complement strand
CGATGATTGCTTTCTGCATGGTTTCTTACTCCTTTTATTAGGTTATTGGTCGGCGGCCCATTGGGGAAGCCTCCGACATGACCCGTCCGCCCGATGCCAGACAGTGCGGGCTGCTGTAAACATTGTTACGTGATTACAGCTTTATCTCAATCTCAACTCCGGCGGGAAGGTCCAGGCTCATCAGAGCCTCAACGGTTTTCTGGCTGGGGTTGAGGATATCGATCAGACGCTTGTGGGTTCTGCGCTCGAACTGCTCACGGGAGTCCTTGTTGACGTGGGGGGACCGAAGGATGGTAACAACTTCCTTCTTGGTGGGCAGGGGGATGGGGCCGGAAACCTGGGCGCCGTTGCGCTTGCCGGTCTCCACGATCTTGGCCGCGCTGGCGTCGATCAGCTGGTGATCGTAGGCCTTCAGCCGAATGCGGATCATCTGGTTTGCCATGTTTGTTTTCCTCCTTGAAATACGTACTCAGTTTGCGTAGTGTCTGGGTACGGTCGAACTGTTTGTCCGCGCCGCCGTGCGTATCATTCCTGGCCGTGAAAAATGGCCGACCGAGGCCGACCCATTCTTCACGCGCCCGGCGATATACGCAAGCGCATTGAAGCAGTTCAGCCGCCCGATGACCGGACATACTCCGCAGAAGTTACCGTCATAAGACGCAATCTCCTGCATCATTGCATCGCACGCATAGTGATCCCATACGCGCTCAAGTATGATACCATGTTTTTCCCGGCTTGTCAAGCACATTTTCAGAAAAACTTACAAAAATATATGCGCATTTTCGTGAAATTCGGAGAATTCTTTTTTCTTTCTCCCAAGGACGTCAATCTCCGGGAGAAGGACGTTTCTCCGGGGACGCTCCAATCCGGCCTGCACAAAAATCCGAGGCCCCGGAAGGGCCTCGGTTTCCGCTTTTACGTTTCCTCCTCGCCGGAATCAAAAATGGCGTCGGCAAACCGGGCGAACATGGATTTGGGCGGAATCGCCAGGCCCCGCTTCTCGTCTCCCAGCAGAACCAGGTTATCCCCGGGCCTGATGCCGAAAACCTCCCGGGCCTGCTTGGGGATCACGATCTGCCCCTTCTCCCCCACTGTCACCGTCCAGGCGTATTTTCCCTTGGGCACTCCCATGCGGCCATCCTCCTTGGTATGTTTTGTACGACTAATTATACCGGGGCCCCTCCGTCTGTGTCAAGAGGAAAATCCCGCGCCGGTTGGGCGCGGGATTTTCCTCATTTCAATTCCCAGAGCTTAATCTGCTCGGACTTTTCGTAGAGCCTTAAATAGCTCTCGTACCGGCTTTCCTCGATTTCCCCCGCCGCCAGGGCTGTGCGGACAGCGCAGTCCGGCTCCTTCCGGTGGGTGCAGTCGTCAAAGCGGCATTTTCCCAGGAAGGGCGAGAAATCCGGAAAGGCGTATTGGAGGTTTTCCTTTAAAATGAGCTCCATCTGGTCCGTATCGAAGGAGGAAAATCCCGGCGTGTCCGCCACAAAGGTATTATCCCCCAAACTGTACAGCTCCACATGGCGGGTAGTATGGCGGCCCCGGCCCAGCTTCTCGGAGACCTCCCCCGTGGGAAGCGCCAGCTCCGGGCAGAGGCGGTTGAGGATACTGCTCTTGCCCACGCCGGAGTTGCCGGTGAAGGCAGTGAGCTTGCCGGCAAGCAGCGCGCGCAGCTGCTCCACCCCCTGGGCGGTCTCGGCGCTGGTGCGCAGCACCGGAAAACCCGCGTGCTCATAAATCCTCACCAGCTCCGCCGCCGGGTCCAGGTCACACTTGTTGGCACACAGATACACCGGCACCCCCTGGTCCCCGGCAATGGCCGCCACCCGGTCGATGAGGTAGGGCTCGGTGACAGGATTGGCGTTGGCGGCGAAGATCACCATGGCGTCCAGATTGGCCACCGCCGGACGGACGAAGCTGTTCTTCCTTGGCAGGATTTTCTCCACCATGCCCTGGCCCGCTTCCACGGTGATTTCGGCCAGATCCCCCGTCAGGGGGGTAATCCCCTCCTTGCGCAGAATTCCCCGGGCCCGGCAGGTCACCAGGCCTCTCTCGGTCATCACATCATAAAATCCGCTGAGGGAGCGGACAATTCTTCCCGTCCGCCGCTCAGCCATTGGGAAATCCCACCTGCATCTCCCCGGAGTATTCGCCGTTGATATACATCTCGAATATCACCATGCCATAGCCCTGCAGGGGAACGGTGATGCTCTCACTCTCCGCCGGGACCTGAACGTTGGCGGCGGAGACGCCGTTGTCCTGCCGCCGGAGCTCCAGATTGTACTCCGTGTCCCGCTTGGGCACCTTGAAGGTCACAGACAGGGTGACCGGCGTGGGTTCGGCGGTCTCCTCAGTCGCTTCGGATTCCCCGGTCTCCCCGGTTTCCTCCGTGGGCGCGGGGCCGGCGGAATAGTGGATGACCACCTCGGTGGTGATCTCCGTTTCCGTAAACTTGGAGATGGACTGATAGGTCACCTCGCCCTTGGGACGGGCGCTCTCCACTTCCTCATCCCGAATGTTCTCAAAGCCCGCCTGCCGCAGAGACTCCATGGCCCGTTCATGGTCCATGCCGATAACGTCGGGCATTTTCGCCATGATCACCTCCGGTCCGATGCTGACGAAGAGATAGACCGTCTGGCCGTCGGTGAGCTCCGCGCCCTCCGCCGGGTCCGTCCGAATGACCTGGCCGGCCAGCAGGGTCTGGTGGGTCTCCTGGCGGATATACACGGTGTACCGCTCCTCCAGGGTGGCCTTGGCCTGCTCGGCATCCACGCCCACCAGGTTATCCATGAGCTTCACCGGAGGCTCCGGGCCCATGCTGATGGTGAGCCAAATGTCCGTGCCCTTCTGGACCTGGCTGCCCCCGGCGGGGGTCTGCTCGATGATCTGGTCCTCCCGATAGGCTTCGCTGTACTGCCGGGGCTTGAGGCGGATGTTGAAATCCGAAAATTCTGTAGAGAACATCTCAGCGTCGTAGTACCGCCCCTCCAGATAGGGCACATCCACCAGATTCTTCTCCTGTCCCAGCAGGGCCCCGTTGAACAGGGCCACCAGGAACATCAAAATGGCGAACACCGCCACGGCGCTGCAAATGACAATGGCCGTGGTGGCCACCCGGCTGTGCTCCTCCTTCCGGCGGCTGCGCTCCTGCTCCTTCCGGCGCTGCTGCTGGGCCGCCTGGGATTGGGCCGCCCGGCGGCGGGCCTCGTTTTCCCGGTCCGCCGTCACGGGAACCACTCCGGTGGTGCGCCGGACCGTGCCGGTATTGGTGGATGTGCGCAGGCGCATACTGTCGCTGGACACCCTCTGGGGGATGCGGCCCGTATTGCGCACTTCCTCCCCGGTTCTCGGCAGAATCCGGGTGGCGTCGTCCATCATGGTGTGGTTTTCAAAAAGGATGGCGGGATTTTTCCGGAATTCCTCCATATCGTGGAGCATTTCCGTGGCGGAAGCGTAGCGGTCCCGGACGTCCAGGGCCATGCTCTTCATGATGATCTGCTCCATGCCCCCGGGGATGTTCGGATTCAGGGTGGAGGGGGCCGGGGCGCCGCCGTTGATATGCTGGATGGCCACCGCCACGGCGGATTCCCCGTCGTAGGGGGGCCGCCCCGTCATCATTTCATACATAACGACGCCCAGGGAGTAAATGTCCGACCGGTTGTCGGTATAGCCGCCCTTGGCCTGCTCAGGGGAGATGTAGTGGACAGAGCCCAGGGCCTCCTTCGTCAGGGTATTGCTCTTATTCATGACCCGGGCGATGCCGAAGTCCATGACCTTCACGGAGCCGTTTTTCAGCACCATGATGTTGTGGGGCTTGATATCCCGATGGACGATGCCCCGGCTGTGGGCGTGCTCCAGGCCCTTGGCAATCTGCATGGCAAAGTGCAGGGTCTCCTTCCAGTTGAGAACCCCCTTCATTTCCATGTACTGCTTCAAAGAGATGCCGTCGATGAGCTCCATGACAATGTAGTTGGCATTGTCGGAGGAGGAGACATCGTATACCTGGACGATGTTGGGATGGCTGAGCATGGCCACGGCCTCGCCCTCGGCGTGGAACCGGCGGCGGAACTCCTCGTCTCCCGCGAATTCGTCCTTCAAGATTTTAATGGCTACCAGCCGGTTGAGCCGGTGGCACAAGGCTTTATACACAACGGCCATGCCGCCGGTGCCGATGACCTCCAGGATCTCGTACCGATTGTCCAGCAGCCGTCCAATATATTGATCCATAAGATGAAACAGGCTCCTTTCTAAATCAGTATCAATACGCTGGTGACATTATCCGGGGCCCCCCGGGTCTTGGCGATGGCCAGAAGCCGCTTGCAGCAGTGCTTCTTGATGACGCCGTGGACCACCTCAAAGAGGATCTCCTGGTCGTCCATGAGATTGCTCAGGCCGTCGGTGCACAACAGAAGATAGTCGCCCTTATTGAGCTCCCGGTGGAAAATATCGCACAGGACCGTGGGCTCCGTGCCGATGGCCCGGGTGATGTAATTCTTGCCGGGATAGGTTTTGGCGGCCTCGGGGCTCAAGTCCCCCCGGTCCACCATGAGCTGCACCAGAGAGTGGTCCTTCGTGACCTGGGTGATGCCCCCCTCGTCCACAGCATATGCCCGGCTGTCGCCCACATTGACTATGGTGACAGTTTTTCCCCGGATGAACGCCGCCACCAGGGTGGTGCCCATGCCGTCGAACTCCGTGAACTGGGCGCTCTGGTCGTAGACCGTAAAGTTTGCCAGCTTTACCGCGCTTCTGAGCATCTGGTCCACCTTGTCCTGGTCCATTTTCGGGGTCCAGGCCCGGCGGACCTCCTCGGTAAACACCTCCACCGCCAGGGTACTGGCGATGTTGCCGGATTTGGCGCCGCCCATGCCGTCGCAGACCACGCACAGTAAGGTGCTGCGGTCCAGCTGTTCAATGCGGTAGGCGTCCTGGTTCTGCTTGCGCACGCTGCCAGGATCGCTCAGGCCCCAGCTCTGCATAGGCGTCTCTCCTTTCTCTCTGCGGGTCTCTTGGACTGCGCTGATTCGATCAGCGCTATCCCTGTTCTTTGGAAAATTTTCTACGAAGCTGGCCGCAGGAGGCGTCGATGTCGCCCCCCAGGGTCCGCCGGACGGTGGCCGGGATACCGCCGTCCTCCAGCGTCTTTTGGAACGCCGCCACCGCCGCCCGGGAACTGGGCTTGAGGGGGCTCTCCTCCACGTGGTTCAGCGGGATGAGGTTAAAGTGGGCCGGAAGGCCCTTTAAGCGCCGCAGAAGCTCCTTAGCGTCCTCCACGGAGTCGTTGACCCCGTCGATCATGGCGTATTCAAAGGAGATGCGGCGGTTGGTGGAGGCATAGTACCGGCGGCAGGCGTCCAAAAGCATCTGGCTGGGATAGGCCTTGTTCACCGGCATGATCTTGTCCCGGACCGCGTCGTTGGGGGCGTGGAGGGACACGGAAAGGGTCAGCTGCAATTTTTTCTCCGCCAGGGCATCAATCTTCGGCACCAGGCCGCAGGTGGAGAGGCTGATGTGGCGCATGGAGATGTTCATCCCCGCTTCGCTGTTCACCAGCTCCAAAAACCGCAGAACGTTGTCAAAGTTATCCAGGGGCTCCCCGATGCCCATCAGGACGATGTGGGACACCGGCAGGCCGGAATCCACCTGGGTGAAGAGCACCTGGTCCAGCATCTCAAAGGGCTCCAGCCGCCGGACCAGTCCGCCCAGGGTGGAGGCGCAGAAGGCGCATCCCATCCGGCAGCCCACCTCGGTGGAAATGCAGACGGTATTGCCATAGTGGTAGCGCATGAGCACCGTCTCCACGCAGTTGCCGTCGCTGAGCTGCCAGAGGTATTTGATGGTGCCGTCCTTTTTGGATTCCTGCTTCCGAAGGACCTGGGGCGTATGGAAGGGATACCGGGCCTCCAGCTCCTCCCGCAGGGACTTGGGCAGGTTCGTCATCTCCTCATAGGAGCGGACGCCCCGGTGGAGCCAGGTATAGACCTGCTTTGCCCGGAAGGCCGGCTGGCCCATCTCCTTAAGCAGCGCCCCCAGCTCCTGCAGGGTCATGGATTTTATGTTCATGGTCTCCTCCGCATCCGGCAGATGAAAAAGCCGTCCGTGTCGTATTCCCCGGGAAGCAGGGTCAGCATTCCCGTGTCATTTTCCGGAAAGATCTCCGGCAGGCGCAGCTTCTGCCGGAAGAACTCCGGGTTCTCCGCCAAAAATGCCTCCACCACCTGCTCATTTTCCCGCTTGAGGAGGGTGCAGGTGGAGTAGACCAGCGTTCCGCCGGGCTTTACGTAGGCGGCCTGGTTTTTGAGAATGGCAAGCTGCAATTCCGGGAGAGCCTGGGTCTGCCCCAGGTCCTTGTAGCGGATGTCCGGCTTTTTCCGGATGATGCCCAGGCCTGAGCAGGGCACGTCCGCCAGAACGCAGTCAAAGGCCTCCCGCCACTCCGGCACGAATACGGCGGCGTCCTGCTGCCGGACGGTAATCCCGTCCAGGCCCAGCCGGGCGGCGCCGTTTTCCATCAGGGCCGTCTTGTGGGGGTGGATGTCACAGGAGAGGATCTCCCCCCTGCCGCCCATGGCAATGGCGGCGGCAAAGCTCTTGCCGCCGGGGGCGGCGCAGCAATCCAGCACCCGGGCGCCGGTGCCGGGAAGTTCGGTGCAGAGCACCGCCAGCTTGGAAGCCGGGTCCTGGACGTAGAAGTCTCCGTCCCGGAAGGCGGCCATCTTTTCCAGGTCTCCGCCTCCGGAGAGGATCAGGCAGTCCGGCATCCAGGGATGGGGCCGGGTGGAAACCCCCTCCGCCCCCAGAATTTCGACGAGTTTCGCGGTTTCGAGCCGAAGGGAGTTGGTCTGAATCACCGTCTGGGGGGCAGTATTGTCGGCAATGAGGACCCCTTCCAGCTTGCCCTTGGGCAGGTTGGCCTTCAAAAGGGACACCAGTTCCGCCGGATGGCTGTAGCGGTCCTCGTAGGAAGTTGGCTCCCGGAGTGTGCCCCTGGTGGCCGCGGCCTTTCTCAGCACCGCGTTGACCAGGGCCGCCGCCCTGGGATTTTTCCCATATTTCTTTGCCAGTGCCACGGACTCGTTCACCGCGGCGCTGACGGGGATTTTATCGGTCTCATAGATCTGGTAGAGTCCCAGATGCAGAATATCCCGGATCACGGGGTGGAGCTTTCCCTTCCCCGTGAGAAGCTGGTTCAGATAGAAATCCAGCCTGGCCCGGTTTTGCAGGACGCCGTAGGTCAGCCTGGCAGCCAGGGCCGCGTCCCGGCTGTCCAGAGCGTCCCGCTTGCAGTAGTCTTTTAACACCACATTGGCCCAGGCCCCGCCCTGGCGGCAGGCCATCAGCGCCCGAAGCGCCGTCTCCCGGGCCCCCATCAGAGCTTCAGGGGATGGCCCCGGAAATAGTCCAGCGCGGCCATCCGCTTGCCGCCCTGGGCCTGCAGGGAGCAGATCTCCACCGCGCCCTGGCCGCAGGCAATCCTGAGGCCCTGGGGCGTCAGGCCCAGAATCTCCCCCGGCCGGCCGGAGCCCTCCGTCACCCGGGTTTCATGGACCTTAAAGGTCTTGCCCTCCAGCTCCATGGTGGCCACGGGCCAGGGGTGCAGACCCCGGACCTGGTCGTGGACCTGCCGGGCAGTTTTTGTAAAGTCAATGGGGCACATGGACTTGTCCAGCATGGGGGCGAAGGTCGCCTCCTCTCCGTTCTGGGGCGTCGCCGGGACCGGTCCCTCCTGGAAGCGGGTCAGGGTCTTGCTCAGAAGCGCCGCCCCCAGCTCCGCCAAGCGGTCCAGCAGCTCTCCGGCGGTCTCGTTTTCTCCGATGGGCGTCCGGGAAATGTCAATCACGTCCCCCGCGTCCATCTCCCGGCACAGATACATGGCCGTGACGCCGGTCTCCTTCTCCCCGTTCAGCACCGCCCACTGGTAGGGCGCGGAGCCCCGATACTTGGGAAGGATGCTGGCATGGATGTTGATGCAGCCATAGGTGGGCACGTCCAGCACCTTCTGGGGAAGGATGCGGCCGTAGGCCACCACGGCGCAGACATCGGGCTTCAGGGCCCGGAGCTGCTCCACCGTCTCCTCCTCCCGGAAGTTTTCTGGCTGGAACACGGGAATTCCTGCGGCAGCGGCCACCTCCTTCACGGGAGACGCCACCAGCTTCATGCCCCGGCCCTTGGGCCGGTCCGGCTGGGTATAGACGCCGACCACCTGAAAGCCGTCGGCCAAAATTCTTTTTAAGCAGGTCGCCGCGATGTCCGGCGTACCCATGAAAACCACACGCATTGTTTCCTCCGCTCACATATCCATCCGGCTCCGCCGGATTCAATCTTCGCTGGCCAGCTCCTCTTCCGTCAGGAAGCGCTCCATGACCTCCGTATAGACGATGCCGTCCAGATGGTCCAGCTCATGGCAGAAGCACCGGGCAATCAACGCCTCGCCCTGGGCCTCAAACCAGTTTCCGTGGCGGTCCTGGGCCCGAACCTTCGCGTAATTGGGCCGTTTGACTAGGCCATACCTGCCGGGGACGCTGAGACAGCCCTCGGCCCCGATCTGCTCACCGCTGGTCTCCACCAGGGTGGGGTTCACCAGCTCCAGGATTTCCTCCCCGGTGTTCACCACCACCACCCGGCGCAGAATGCCCACCTGGGGGGCGGCAAGGCCCACGCCGTCGGCCTGGGTCAAGGTCTCGGCCATATCATCCAGCAGCTTCCCCAGCCGGTCGTCAAATTTTACCACCGGCTTGCAGACTTTATGCAGCGCCGGCTCCTTGACAGTCATGATTTTTCGCAGTCCCATGGCAGGTCCCTCTCTCTTAAAAAATTAGTCAAATCCATTTACATCCGCAAAGGCGCTCACGCCCCGGCTAGCCTTGTCCATGCCGAACTGCCGCAGCAGATAGCTGATGAGCAGCCGGAGGTTTTTATCCATCCGGCAGCGCAGGGTGAGCTGATAGCGGAAATGATAGTTGATTTTCGGCACCGGGCAGGGGGCGGGCCCCAGCACGGTACAGGCGCAGTCCCGGTAGGCATCCTGTCTGAGGAAGGCGGTCAGCCCGTCCCGGAATTTCACCGCCCCCCGCAGGACGGCGGTTCCCTCCAGGCCGGAAAAGGTGATGACGGCCAGATCTCCAAAGGGCGGCGCGTTCTGAACCCGGCGCAGGCCGATCTCCAGCTCGTAAAAGCCGTCGTAATCCTGCTGTGCCGCCAGGCGGATGACCTGATGCTCAGGGACCAGGGTCTGGATCACGGCCCGCCCGGCACAGTCTCCCCGGCCGGCCCGGCCCACCACCTGGGTGAGCATATTGAAAGTGGTCTCCCCCGCCCGAAAGCCGCCGGTATACAGGCTCAAATCCGCGTCCAGAACCCCCACCAGGGTCACCTCCGGCAGGTTCAGGCCCTTGGCCACCATCTGGGTGCCCAGAAGCACCGGGATTTTCTCCTGCTGAAACTTGGCAAGTATTTTCTCATGGGGGTTAGCGGCGCTGACGGTGTCGGCATCCATCCGGCTCACCGGCAGCCCGGGGTACAGCTCTTCCAGCTCCTGCTCCACCTTCTGGGTTCCAAGGCCCAGGGTTTTTAGGGGGCCGCCGCAGGAGGGGCAGCGCTTCGGCACCGGCTGGGAGTAACCGCAGTAGTGGCACATGAGCCGCTCGTTGGCGCTGTGGTAGGTCAGGCGCTGGCTGCACCGGGGGCACTCCGGCGCCTGACCGCAGTCCACGCAGACCAGGCTTCGGCTGTTGCCCCGGCGGTTCAGCAGCAGAATGGTCTGCTTCCCCGCATCCTTGGTCTCAACCAACGCCTCCCGGAGGGGGATGCTCAGGGCGGTGTCGTTTCCCAGCTTCAGTTCCTCGCGCATATCCACGATATCCACCCTGGGAAGGGGACGGCCGCCGTAGCGGCCCCGGAGGCGGTAGAGCTGGTAGGCGCCGGTTTTTGCCCGGTACATGGTCTCTATGGAGGGGGTGGCGGAGCCCAGGAGTACCAGGGCGCCCTCCTTGGCTCCCCGCCAGATGGCAACTTCCTTGGCGGAATACCGGGGGGTATTTTCCGATTTATAGGAGTGCTCCTGCTCTTCATCCAGGATGATGAGCCCCGGAGCGCAGGGGGCGAACACCGCCGAGCGGGTGCCGATGATCACTCTGGCAGCCCCGGAACGGACCCGCTTCCACTGGTCGTACCGCTCTCCCGAGGAGAGACTGCTGTGGAGCACCGCCACCTGATCGTGAAAGTGGGCCGCCATGAGGCTCAGAAGCTGGGGCGTCAGGGCGATCTCCGGAACCAGGAGCATAGCGGCTTTGCCCATCTTCAGGGTTTCCTGAATGAGGCGGATATAGACGGAGGTTTTCCCGGAACCGGTGACGCCGTATAAAAGGGCCACCCCGGGGGCCGCCTGCCCCATCTGGGTGCGAAGCCCCTGGAAGGCCTCCTGCTGCTCCTTCTCAAGCACAAGGGGCCCCGCCAGCTTGTCCGGCTGAATCTCCCGGCAGCGAAGGACCTCCTTCTCTGAAAAGCGCACATAGCCCAGCTTTTCCAGGCGGCTGACCGTGGCGGAGGATGCGCCGGTAAAATAGCACACTTCCTTCACCGAAGCGCTTCCGATGCCGGCCAGCAGCTCCAGCACGCTTTTCTGCATGGCCGCGGACTTGGGTCTGCCTGCCGCGAAATTCAGAGCCTCCTCTGGCGACACCGCCAGGGAGACGATCTTCTCGGTCTTATCTCCGCCCCGGCGCAGATAGTCCCGCCGGGCCGAAAGCCACTTTTTCTTCGCCAGATAGGTTACCGCCGCCGAGAGGGTCTCCTCATCGGGGACGGCGGCCCGCAGCGCGACGCCGTCGGCCTGGCCCCCCAGATTTTCAAGGGTTTCCAAGACCCGCAGGGCCTCTTCCCTGCAGGGCGGGCTGTCTTTCCAGCTTCGGTCCTCGGTCAGAGAATAGGTCTCTCTGGTCCGAAACCACAGCTCCGCCGGGAGCATGGCCCGGATGGCGTCGTAAAACGTGCAGAAATACCGCTCCCGGAGAAAGGCCGCCAGCCGGAGCTGATGCTCCGTCAGGATCGGCGCTTCATCCAGGCAGCAGTCGATGGGTTTCAGTTTTTCTTCACTGCCCGCCTCCACCGTCAGTACCACGCCCTCGGTGCGCTTGTTGCCGCGGCCGAAGGGCAGCTGGACCCGCTGGCCCGGCTGCAGGGTCATGCCCTGGGGGATGCGGTAGGAGTAGGGCTTATCGATGGCGAAGTTCGCCGCCGAAACCGCAACCTTTGCGATCATAGGCCCATCTCCGTTTCTTATTTCTTGTATTCGTCCTTCAGCGTGGCGGACAGCTCGCCGTCGGCCACCTCCTGGATGGCCATGGTCACAGGCTTCTCCGGCAGATCCTCACCGAAGGTCTCCGCCTCGGCAGCGATCTGACGGGCCCGGCGGGCCACCAGATTCACGAGAAGATAGCGGCTCTCCACCTTAGTCAGCAGGTCCGCAACAGGGGGATACAGCATATTTCATTCCTCCAAACAGAATCATCAGAATTTCATCTCGGCCAGGTTGGCCAGAATCTGCAATATTTCACCGGCGCAGCGCTCCGCGTCGTCGTTGGTGACCACATAATCATACCAGACCCGCTGGTCCATTTCCCACTGGGCCCGGGCCATCCGGACCTGGATCTGGTCCTCGGGGGTGTCCCCCCGGCCCCGGAGGCGGCGCTCCAGCTCCTCCATGGAGGGAGGCATCACAAAAATGAGAACGGCTTCCGGCGCCGCGTCCTTGACCTGGCGGGCCCCCTTGGGCTCAATGTCCAGTAGGACGTCGCCCATTTTCTGCTTTTCCTCGGCCTGGGCCCGGGGCGTTCCGTAGTAATTTTTCGCGTGGGCGTCGTATTCCAAAAATTCCCCCCGGGCGATCATTTCCTCGAACCGCTCTTTGGTGATGAAGTAGTAGTCCACCCCATCCGCTTCCCCGGGTCTGGGGGGACGGGTGGTGGCGGAGACGGAAAAGCGGAGGTCCGGCCGTTTTTCCATCATGAGCTTGAGGACAGTGCCCTTGCCCACGCCGGAACAGCCGGAAATCACAATCAGCTTGCCCTTGTTCATTTCTTCTCTTCCTCACTTCCCTGCTTGTCCATCCACCGGGCGCAGATGGTCTCGGTGGGGATGGCGGACAGAATCACATGATCCGTGTCCATCAAAATAACCGCCTGGGTTTTCCGGCCATAGGAGGCATCGATGAGCATCCCCCGGTCCCGGGCTTCCTGGATGCAGCGCTTGATGGGGGCGGAATCCGGGGCCACAATGGCAAGAACCCGTCCCGCGGCCACCATGCTGCCAAAGCCAATGTTCAGTAGCTTCATGGCTGCTCCTTATTCAATGTTCTGGGTCTGTTCCCGGATCTTTTCCAGCTCGGCCTTGATGTCTACCACGATCCGGGCCAGGCGCACATCGGAGCACTTGGAGCCAATGGTGTTGCTCTCCCGGTTCATCTCCTGGAGCAGGAAATCCAGCTTCCGGCCGATGGCTCCGCCGGTTGTGAGCATCTGGTTCATCTGGCTCAGATGGCTTCTCAGGCGGACGGTCTCCTCGTCCACGGCCACCTTGTCGGCAAAGATAGCGGCCTCGGTGAGGATGCGGCTCTCGTCGATGGCGGTATTCGCCAGGACCTCTTTGAGCTTGTTTTCCAGCCGGGTCCGGTAGTCCGCCACCGTCTGCTCGCTGCCCTGCTCCACCTGGGAGACCAGAGACACAATGGTCTGGCCCCGGGAGCGCAGGTCATTTTCCAGGGCCTGGCCCTCGGCGGTGCGCATGGCGTCGAAATTCTCGATGGCCTTGGCCGCCACGCTGAGCAGATCCTTTAATAGCTGCTCTTCGTCCAGCTGGGGCTTTTCCACGGTGAATACGTCGGGCATCCGGCTCAAAGAGCTGACGCTGATATCCTCCCGGACGCCGTAGTTTTCCGCCATCTGCCTCATGGCGTCCAGATACCCCTCCACCACCGGCGCGTTCAGGGTGATCTTCACATCGTCGCCGCTCTCCGAGCGCATCGATACAAAAACGTCCACCTTGCCCCGGGAAATGGTATTTTTCACAGCCTGCTTCACCGCGTCCTCCCCAAAGGACAGCGCCCTGGGCAGCTTGACGGTGCAGTCCAGATAGCGGTTATTGACAGAGCGGATTTCCACCGTGAATTCCCGCCCGTTCACCGTTTCCACAGCCCGGCCGTAGCCGGTCATGCTTTTCACCATGGACAAAAAACCTCTTTTCTAATCTTCTGTAATCTTCTAAATATGGGCTTCTCCGGCGTAGGAGATGATTGTATAGGTTGGCTCCGCTTTTTTCCCGGTTTTCCGGTCGTAGAGGACCACGGCGGCCACGCCCAGCAGGAATCCCGCCAAGCCTCCCCAGGCCCCGAAGTTCCCGGGCAGGGTGCCCAGATAATACCCCAGAAAGAACAGCACAAGGGGCAGCACATACAAGACCGCCGCCGCTTTGAGCACCGGCCCGCTTTCCGAGCGGACCACCACCCGGTCCCCTGGGCAGGCTCCGATGGGATTTTTCGCCGTAACGGTGACGGCCTCCTTGGCCGCCCCGCAGCCGGAGCACTTGTGGCAGTCTCCGGAACAGGCGCTCTCCCGGAGGACCATCACTTTCGCCCTGCCGTCCGGCAGACGCTCCCGAAGGATTGCTGTCTGTTCCATGGCCTAGCTCTTTTCCGGCTGGACCGTGGCGGAGACGGGCACGGACTTGATGACGCCCACGTCCGGGAACGCCTCCGGGAAGGTGACAGAGGCCCGGTAGGTGGCGGTACCCACCTCCGCGGAGGTGAAGTCCACCGTAACGATGATGTCCTCCGCCGTGAGCCGGTCGATCTGCTCCACGGGGCCCCGGACCTTCACCGTCAGGTTGGCGCTGATCAAATCCGCCATCAGGCCCTCGGGAACGTTGACGCTTTGAATGTTGTCCACCGTGAATTCCCGGGTCTTGAGGCCCTGGAATTCCACCGTCACCGTGGCCTCGCCGATGCCGGTCTGGTTGGTGACGCCCTCGGGAAGGGTAATGGTAAATTTCTGCTCATTCTGATTTCTGTCCAGCTCTGCCAGGTTGATGGTTCCCACGGTCAGGCTGTCTCCCAATTCGTTCAGCACCGCCTCGCCGCCGGTGACCCGAATGGCCTCGGGGGCGATGGTGACAGTGGTATTGTCGCTGTTGGCGCCGCCGCCGTAGATGACATCCACCTTCAGGGCAACTTCCTTGATCTTGCGGATGGGCATATCCACCCGGACGTTCTCCACATTGGTGGTGATGCTCTCGGCGTTCACCGGCTGGCCGGCCTCGTCCACCAGGGTGTAGCGGAAGGCCTCGCTGATGGAGCCCACCCGGTCGGTCAGATCAATCTCCACCACAGCGGCGGCGATCTGGTCCGCCACCTCGGCAGGGCCCATCACCGTGACGGTGGCGTTGTCCAGGACGGCGTTTTCCGTATCATAGAGGTAATTTTCCAGCTTGGTGCCGGTGTACTTGAGCTGAACAGGGATTTCCTTGGTCCGGCGGATGTCCACATCCACATAGATCTTATTGGGCTCCTTGTGGTCCACCACAATGGCGCTGTTGGGCACGTCCGCCGGATAGGCGACGGTATAGTCCAGGGCGATCCGGTCTCCGGCCTCCCGGATGGTGGACAGGTCCACCTTCACGGTGATGTTTCCGGAATTGAGCTTATTCATATCGCTGCGGCTTCCGGAGAGGCGCAGTGTCACCGTCTGGGCAGATTTGGAGGTGACCATCAGGTTGTTTTCCGCCAGCACGGTCTCCCCCTCCATGATCACGGGGATGTTGGAGAAGGTGGCGTCCTTGCCCTGGCTGACAAAGCTGATGACATACAGCCAAAGGCAGAAGGCGATGACCAGAGACAGAAGCATGGAGGAGATTTTACTTTTTTTCATTGCCTTCCGCCTCCTTTTTCTTGGTTAGCTTTTGCAGGATGCGGCGGGAGCCCTCTGCCTCCGCCTCCGGGCACAACTCCCTGCGCAGGAGCTTTTCCAGGGTCTGGGGGGCCAGGTGCCGCTTGAGCATCCCGCCCACGGCCACGGAAATGGTGCCCGTCTCCTCGGAGACGATGACCACCACCGCGTCGGAATTTTCACTCATGCCCACACCGGCCCGGTGCCGGGTGCCCAGGTCCGCGCTGAGCAGATGGCTGTTGGACAGGGGCAGCACGCAGCCCGCCGCCGCCACCCGGCCGTCCCGGATGATCACCGCCCCGTCGTGGAGGGATGCCTTGGGGAAGAAGATGTTGCGGAGCAGCTGCTCGGAGACCTGGCCGTCGATGATGGTGCCGGTTTTATAGAACTCATCCAGATGCTGCTCCCGGGCAAATACAATCAGGGCTCCCACCTTTTCCCGGCTGAGAATCTCGCAGGCCATCACGGTTTGCAGGATCATGTTGTCCATGGTCTGGGCGGGCTTGTTGGGGGAAAAAATGCTTCCCAGCTTGACGCTTCCGATGTGGTCCAGCATCCGCCGCAGCTCCGGCTGGTAGAGGATCACAAAGACGATAACGCCAACGGCCAGGATCTGGTTTAAGATCCAGGACAGGGTGTGCAGCTTCATGACGCTGGTCAGCCAGGCCATCAGCACCAGGCCCAGCACCGTTCTGGCGATGCGCATCACGTGGGGAGTGCGGATCAGCGGCAGCAGCTTGTAAATGAGGAACGCGACGATGAGGATATCCAGATAGTCTGACCACACCATTTTGTTCATATTCTGAAGGATCTCCTGGATACCTTGCATCATGGCTCTTTTCCATCCCTTCCACGCCGCAGTCCCCCGCTTTTCGGGAAATGGCTGCCGGTGGAACCGGCAGCGCACACTGGGCGATCGTATACTTATCTATTATCCGTCTTATTATAGCGGATTTGCCCGCCGATGGCAATAGGCTTTGTGTGAATTTTTTATGGCAGCACCGCCAAATTGGGTAAAAGATCCGTCGAAAACCGCAGCTTCCATTGTCCTTATTTCCGTAAACCAGCCGCGGCCCGGAGAAACGCCTCCGTCTGGTAAGCAGCAGCATCGTGGCCGAAGCTCACCCGCACCGTTCCCGTTTCCAGGGTGCCGGCGCTCTCGTGGGCCAGGGGCGCGCAGTGGAGCCCGGCCCGCAGAGCGATGCCCCGCCGGGCGAACATTTCGGCGGCCTCCTGGCAGTCCATACTCGGCCGGAAGGAGAGGGTGCCCGCCTGGTGCTCCCCGGCAAACACCTCCACGCCCAGGGCCTGAAGGCCGGCGGCACAGCGCTCCCTCTGCCGCTGCTCCTCCCGGGCAATCCCTTCCGTCCCCCGGCGCCGGACATAGGAAATGCCCTCTGTAAGTCCGGCAAAGCCCGGGACGTTCAGCGTCCCCGGCTCCAGCCGCTCCGGCAGCTCCTCCGGCATGGTCTGTAAAATAGACCGGTTTCCCGTGCCGCCGAACAGCAGCGGCTCCGCCTCCGCCCCGCACAGCAGCAGCCCCGTCCCCTGGGGGCCCAGCAGCCCCTTGTGTCCCGGCATGGCGATGAAGGCCGCCCCCAGCTTTTCAAAGTCCACCGGCAGGCTCCCGGCGGACTGGGCCGCGTCCAGAATGAAGGGAATTCCCCGTTCCCGGCAGAGCTCTGCCATGGCCTCCACCGGCAGGATATAGCCGAACACATTGGAGACGTGGGTGAATACCGCTGCCTTCGGCTTCTGCTTCAGGGCGTCATCAAAGCGCTCCAGGGTGTCCTCCCAGTCGAAGAGCTTTCGCCCGGCCACAATTTTCCGGGCCCCCAGGGCGTGCAGGGGCCGGGTGACGGCGTTGTGCTCGAAGCCCGACAGGACCACCGCGTCTCCCGGGTCCACCAGGGTCCGGATGGCGATGTTCAGGCCGTGGGTGCAGCTTGTGGTCAGCACCACCCGTTCCGGGGGGCAGCGGAAGAGCCGTCCCGCCTCCTCCCGGCAGCGATAGACCCGGCGGGCGGCCTCCATGGCGGCGGGGTAGCCGCCCCGGCCGGGATTGGCACAGGTGGCCATAGCCTCCAATACCGCCCGGCGGACCGCCGGGGGCTTGTGAAAGGAGGTGGCGCCGTTGTCCAGATAGATCATAGGGTGACCTCCTCCATCTTTCCCCCGTCCTTCCCCTCGTAGACCCGCCGCAGGGGCACCTTCTGCTCCCGCAGAAGCTCCACCGCCTCCCGAATATCCTTGGTGCGCACCTTCAGGGCGTAGCCGCAGCCCTGTTCCTCCATCCATCGGGGCGTCCGGCCAATGGAACAGCGCAGTCCCGCAGCCGAAAGAAGCCCCTCCCCCCGCTGGGCAAAGGTCACCGAACGGAAGGTGATATAGTACGTTCTCATAGGCAAAACCTCCCGCAGCAGTCTATGCGCTTTCCGTCGAAGAGGTGCCTTTTCCGCCGCCGTGGTGAATTTACCCAATTCATCCATATATTCTCCGATTTCTCTATTGAATTCCACAAACGCCTTCCGTATAATGGAGGCAGAAACCGCAGAAATTTACAAGGAGGCACACCATGGAACACCATAACCCCCTGCTGCAAAACGTCAAGTCCGACCATAAGTTCATCACCATCGGCGAAATCATGCTCCGTCTGACGCCGCCGAACTATGAGAAGATCCGCATGGCCAACGAATTCGAGGCCACCTACGGCGGCAGCGAGGCCAACATTGCCCTGGCCCTGGCGAACCTGGGCATTGACTCCACCTTCTTTACCGTGGTGCCCAACAATTCCCTCGGCAAGAGCGCCATCCGGATGCTCCGGTCCAACGACGTCCACTGTACCCCCGTAATTCTCTCCACCCCCGAGGAGACCCCCACCCACCGCTTGGGCACCTACTACTTGGAGACCGGCTACGGCATCCGGGCCAGCAAGGTCACCTACGACCGGAAGCACTCCGCCATCACCGAATACGACCTGAGCAAGGTGGATATTCCGGCGCTGCTGGAGGGCTATACCTGGCTCCATGTCTCCGGCATCACCCCCGCCCTGTGCCCCAGCTGCGCCGACTTCATCTTAAGCTGCCTGAAAACCGCCAAGGAGCTGGGCCTCGTCACCAGCTTTGACGGCAACTTCCGCTCCAAGCTGTGGACCTGGGAGGCGGCCCGGGACTACTGCACCGAGTGCCTTCCCTATGTGGACGTGCTCCTGGGCATCGAGCCCTACCACCTGTGGAAGGACGAAAATGACCACGCCAAGGGTGACTGGAAGGACGGCGTTCCCCTCCAACCCAGCTACGAGGAGCAGGACGAAGTGTTCCAGCACTTCATCGAGCGCTATCCCAACATCCGCTGCATCGCCCGCCACGTCCGCTATGCCCACTCCGGCTCCCAGAACAGCCTGAAGGCCTATATGTGGTATCAGGGCCACACCTTCGAGAGCAAGCTCTTCACCTTCACCATCCTGGATCGGGTGGGCGGCGGCGACGCCTTTGCCTCGGGCCTGATCTACGCCATGATGCGCTCTTACAAGCCCATGGACATGGTGAATTTCGCCGTGGCCAGCTCCGTCATCAAGCACACCATCCACGGCGACGCCAACATCACCGAC
>DETX01000063.1 GCA_002362145.1 Clostridiales bacterium UBA3277 | reverse complement strand
AATATTTTGCAATTCAGCTTTTGCGCGATTTCCTCAGACGCAGCCGCGCCAACCACCTTGTCCTGCCGGCCGCCGATTACGAACACAGGGCATTGAATTTTCTCCAAGTCCTCATAAGCATTACAGGTCAGACAAGCTTTAGCCAGAATAATAAAACGCCGGGGGTCTCTCGGTTTTTGCGCCACTGTCAGCAATGGGATAAGGGGCTGATACCTTTTTACATACGCGTCAGAATACATTTTCTCGGCCATATCCCTTACAAGCCGCTTCATGGCTCCCTGCTCCGTCAGGGCAATCCAATTTTCCACTACGGACTTAACCGTTTCATTGTTCCTGGACAGTGTAACGGCAAGAACCAATTTGTTCACCAAATCCGGCCTGTCAATTGCAAGGTACTGGGCGATCATTCCCCCCTGCGACACTCCGATCACATCGGCTTTTGGGATTCCCAGGCTGTCCATCGCCCCAGCGATGTCCCCCGCCAAATCCCTCACGGTAATTCCGTCCCAAACCTCTGCTCTTCGGTCAAACAGGTACATCTGATAATCTTCCGCAAAAATGCGATACATATAGGCAAGGGACATGGCCGCGCCCCGGATTCCCCGGGTATTCAGGCCCTGGATCAGGATCAGCGGTTTTTTGCCTCTGCCAAAGGTGATATAGTCTGTCCGCATATTCGGAAGGCTGAGTTTTTGTTTTTTTGCATGATAGATCACAGGAATCCCTCATGAAGGCACTGATTTTTTCTCATGATTCGCAAACGCCCGAAGAAGTTTCCATTCTTCGGGCGTTTGCAATTCTGTTTTACAGACGCCGCCCAGGCCGGGCGCGCGGTTTTCTATACATTCGCGCCGGTCTCCCGGAGCTTCTCCCGGATGGCGAGAAGATCGTCAAAGGTGGACGGCCGCTTGGAGATGTCCCGCAAAAGGGCGGAGGGATGGTAGATGGCCGTCATAAAGATCCCGGACTTTTGAACCCACTGGCCATGCTGGCGGGTGATTCGGTATTCCGGGTCGATGAGCCTCTTGGCGGCGATGCGCCCAAGGCAGACGATGATCTTCGGCTTCACCAGGGCCACCTGGCTGCGCAGATAGCCGATGCAGGCATCCTGCTCCGTTTCCAGCGGGTCCCGGTTGTGGGGCGGGCGGCACTTGACAATGTTGCAGATATAGCAGTTGGTTTTCCGGTCCAGGTCGATGATGGTCAGCATATCGTCCAGGAGCTTTCCGGCGGGGCCCACAAAGGGCTCACCCCGCAGGTCCTCCTGCTCACCGGGCCCCTCTCCCACGAAGAGGATATCCGCCTCCCGGTTTCCGGTGCCGAACACCACGTGGTGCCGCTTTTCGCACAGGCCGCAGCCGGTGCAGGAAAGGCAGGTCCTTTCCAGTTCCTCCCAGCCCATCATCAGCGTGTCCTCCGGCGGTTGGCCCGCTGCTGGCGGCGGCGGGCCCGGATTCGGGCCTTCATATAGGCGTTAAAGGTCAGATACAGCACCGCCAGAGCCAGGAGGACCACCGCGATGGTGCCGATGGTGGACCAGATGCCGTTTCCGCCGGCGCCGCTTCGGGTGGCGGTGGAGCGGATGCTGATCCCGTTTTTCCCGGCGGCGGTGACGCTACCCATGGCGTAGACCTCCGCTTCCGCCAGGACGGAATCCCGGTAGGTAAGCTGCATGGTGCCGATCAAATCTCCCGCCTTGATGGGGGCTTTCAGGCCGTCCTTGGCGGTGAATATCTTATAGATATTATCCATATGGGCGTTGGCGGGAACCACCGAGTCGATGTTGACCCTGGCCTCCCCGATCACATTGCACTCGCCGCCGTTTACCGCCATCTGGTCCAGTGCCATGCCGTCGTAGACGATGCGGTTGACCTTATAGTTGCCAAAGCCCACTCTGATGAGCTTGGTCATCTCATTAAAGTTGCCGTAGTAGACCGCCTTCCAGGTCTGGTTGGGGTCGAAGGTTCGGCTGGCGTTCATGATCACCGCCACGTAATGCTTATTCTTGCTGGCGGTGGGGTCCTCCGCCGCCTCGGTAGTCTCGCCGGAGGCCTCCGTCGCCTCGGTTTCCTTGGTGTCAAAACGGTCATCCACATCGTTGGCCCAGACCGCTATGGAGGCGCCGTACTCCTCCACGTAGCTGGTGACGCCGCCCTTGACCCGGGTGTCGTAGAAGTCCTCGATGGTGCCCTTGTCAATCATATAGTTGATGGTCCGAAAGCTGCGCTTTGCGTCATGCTTATTGGTGGGAGGCGCCTCATAGGACATGGCGCTGAGGATCTCCTTGAGCTGCTCATTTTCCATGGCCGCAATCAGAATTTTTGCCATGTCCCGGGCAGTGGTGGTGGAGGTGGCGCTGGAAAGGCCGTGGACATTGCCGAATTCCGTGCTGGTGCAGCCGATCTTTTTGACCCATTCATTCATCAGGTTCGTAAAGCCCATCTGGTTTCCGGCCACGTAATCGGCAAGGCCGATGGCGGCGTCGTTGGCGCCCCAGTGGATCATGCTGTAGATCAGGGTCTCCACCGTCACCTCTTCCTCGTTCTTAAAATCATAGTGACGGGAACCGGACGGACGGCGGTTGATATCGGCAGTCAGGGTGACCACATCGTCCAGCTTGCAGTACTCCAGCGCCACGGCGGCGTTTACCAGCTTGGCAAGGCTTCCCGGAGCCACCTTCTGGTCGGGATTGTAGGAATAGACCACCGTCTGGGTGTTGGTCTCAAAGAGGAAGGCCGACTGGGCGGTGTCCAGCAGCTTGTCGCTGCCCGCCAGGGGCTTCATGCCCTCGATGGTATGGCAGCCATTCTGGATGCACACAGTCCCGAAGGGCATTTCGCTGACGGGAATCGTGGTGGGCTCCGTCTCCTCCTGGGTTTCGGTCTCCGCGGCAAACGCGTACTGGGGGAAGCAGGAAACGATCAGGATCAGGCTGAGCAGGATGGAGAAAATTTTAATTTTTTTCATATTCGGTCCTCAATATGGGCTGCCGGACTTGTCCGGCGGAGAAAAATCGTGTATAATGTAGGCAAGCCCTCAGGCATACTGCCCCTTTTTCTACTGAGCAGCGCCCTATGGCGGCGCCTATCTGATAAAAGCCAAGGGTTAGACAGCAGTATTATAACAGCTTTTCCGCCGTGCGTCAATGCGGGAGGTAGATGTTCCATGAAAAAACGCCCCGGCTCCATGCTGATTTCTGTGACGCTGCTGTTCGCCGCCTTCACCCTTGGGTTCTTTCTGGGCAGAAACACGGGCCGCACCCCGCCGGTTCTCTCCGTGCCGGAGGAACTGCTGACGGAACCGGCGGCCACAGAGGATCACCGGGAAACCACCGCCAGTCCGGAGACGGCCCCTGCCGTGACGTTTCCCATCGACCTGAACGCTGCCACGGAGGAGGAGCTGACCGCCCTTCCGGGGATCGGGCCGGTGCTGGCCCGGCGCATTTTGGACTATCGCGGGGAATTTGGCGCCTTCACCGCTGTGGAAGAGCTGATGAATGTGGAGGGAATCGGCGAAAAACGGATGGACGCAATCTGGGACCTGGTCACGATTGGAGGAAAATCATGAAAATTTTAGTGGTAGACGACGAGGCCCTTCTGGTCAAGGGCATTCGGTTTAATTTGCAGAACGAGGGCTATGAGGTCATCACCGGCAGCGACGGTCTGGAGGCCGTCCAGCTGGTCCAGGAGGAGCAGCCGGATCTGGTGGTTCTGGATGTGATGATGCCCAACATGGACGGACTTCAGGCCTGCGATAAGATCCGGGAGTTTTCGGACATCCCCATTATCCTGCTCACCGCCAAGACGGACGATATGGACAAGCTCATGGGCTTTGACCATGGGGCGGACGATTACCTCACAAAGCCCTTCAACATTCTGGAGCTCAAGGCCCGAATCCGGGCCCTGCTGCGCCGCGCCGGCGGCGGGACAAATGCCGCCCCGGCCAAGGAGCTGACCATCGGCAGCATCACCCTGGACTTAGACGCCCGAAACGCCTATCGCGCCGGCGTTCTTGCCGACCTCACCGCCAAGGAATTCGATGTGATTGAATTTCTCATGCGCAATCCCAACCGGGTCTACTCCCGGGAGGCGCTGCTGGACACCATCTGGGCCTATGAATACCGCAGCGACATCCGCACCGTGGACGTCCACATCCGCCGTCTGCGGGAAAAGCTGGAGGAAAATCCGGCTCAGCCCAAATATATTATGACGAAGTGGGGCGTTGGCTATTATTTCCGCAAGTAAACGAAATGCCCGCCGGGGCTACAGCAGAACACAGACCCGCTACGCGATGATCTATGTGGTCATCACGTTTGCCGTGCTGCTCTTTTTAAATATCTACTGCTCCAACATCAGCCAAAGGCTCTTCTACCAGAGCAAGGAAGTCTCCATGGTAGAAAAATGCCTGCTGGCTTCCGACGAGATTTCCGCCCTGGAGGTGCTCAATCCCACCACCGTCTCGGGCATCGTGGGACAGATGGGGAGCCTGAAGGTCACTCGGCTCATCGTCACCGACCAGCGGAGCCGGGCCCTCTACGACAGCAGCAACCAGAATCTGGGGGATTATGTCCTTCTGCCGGAAATCTTA
Organism: Clostridiales bacterium UBA3277; assembly: GCA_002362145.1. Classification (GTDB taxonomy): domain Bacteria; phylum Bacillota; class Clostridia; order Oscillospirales; family Oscillospiraceae; genus Faecousia. The sequence continues at coordinate 6,862 of DETX01000063.1, read as the reverse complement.
AAAGCGCTGGAAACAGACGATGCCGCCCCCAGGGGCAACGACGTCTTTTCCTGGAACTACCATGACGGCATCATGGATTCCCGAGCCGCCACACCCATCGTCAGCTACGGCACCGTGGTTGGCTGCGTGTACATGACGGAATACGACACGGCCCAAGGCGCCCTCATCGCCTCCCTGCAAAGCACGCTGCTGCGCATTACCGTGCTTTTGGAGCTCATTGTTATCGCTTTCTCCATCGCCTTCTCCGCCACCTTCTCCCGGCGCTTAAACCGCATCATGAGCTCCATGCGCATCATCCAGGAGGGGGACTACACCCACAAGGTGAACATGGGCGGCAACGATGAGCTCACCGTTCTGGGCAACGAATTCAACGATCTGACCGAGCGGCTCCGAACCTCCGAGCAGAAGCGCAGCCGCTTCGTCTCCGACGCCTCCCACGAGCTGAAAACCCCCCTGGCCTCCATCAAGCTGCTGACGGATTCCATTTTGCAGAACGACATGGACATCGGGACCATCCGGGAATTCGTAGGAGACATCGGCAATGAGGCTGACCGGCTCAACCGCATGACGGCAAAGCTGCTCTCCCTGACCCGGGCCGAGGGCATGACGGAAGGGGAAAGCGAGATCATCTACATGGGCCCCACGGTCCGGCGGGTGGCCCGGATGCTCCGGGAAAACGCGAAAAAGGCCCAGGTTTCCCTCCATCTGGAGTTGGAAAACGACACGCCGGTTCTGATTCTGGAGGATGATCTGTACCAGGTGGTATTCAATCTCATTGAAAACGGCATTAAGTACAACCTTCCGGGTGGCAGCCTGACGGTAACGCTCCGCCGGGAGGAGGACAACGCCATTTTGGAGTTCCGGGATACCGGCATGGGCATCCCCGAGGAGGCCGTAAGCCACATTTTCGAACGGTTCTACCGGGTGGACAAGGCCCGGTCCCGGCAGTCCGGCGGCAGCGGACTGGGGCTTGCCATCGTGCGGACCATCGTCCGGCGGAATAAGGGTGAGATCGCGGTTTCCAGCCAGCTGGGTCAGGGAACCACCTTCACCGTGACGTTTCCGGCCTTTGACGCGGAGGTGGACAAGAATTGAAACGGCTGACTTTCTTTCTGGCGGTGCTGACTCTTCTGCTCACGGGCTGCGGTCTTTCCCAGGAGCGGTTCCAGGAGCCCGTCACCTTCTACTACCTCCGGGACAACTTTGAATATGGCAGTGCGGACAGCGTCATTGTCCCGGAAATCCGGGAATCCGCGGGCCAGCGCCGGGAGTTGTCCTACTTTCTGGCCCTTTACCAGGTAGGGCCCTCGGAGGAGGGGCTCCGCTCTCCCCTGCCGGAAAACGTACGCATCCAATCGGTGGAGGTTTCGGGCAGGAAGATCAGCCTCGCCCTCAGCGACGCTTCGAAGGACATGACCGACCTGCAGTTTACCTTGGCCTGCGCCTGCCTCTCCAAGACCAGCCTGGAGCTTGTGGACGCAGACACCGTAGGGATCACCGGCGGCTCCAGAACCATCACCATGGATCGGGACAGTCTGGTGCTCTACGACCATATCACCAACACAGCAGTGGAGGAAACCAAATGAAATTGATCTCCTGGAATGTAAACGGCCTGCGCGCCTGCGTGGGAAAAGGCTTTTTGGATTTTTTTGAAAGCAGCGACGCCGACTTCTTCTGCCTGCAGGAGACGAAGCTCCAGCAGGGGCAGATCGAACTGCCGACGGAAAAGCATCGTCAGTTTTGGAATTACGCCGATAAGAAGGGCTACTCCGGCACGGCCATTTTTGCCAAGGAAGCGCCCCAGGCCGTCACCTACGACCTGGGCATCCCGGAGCTGGATACCGAGGGGCGGCTCATCACCCTGGAATATCCGGACTTTTTTCTGGTGACCTGCTACACGCCCAACGCCCAGCAGGGTCTTGCCCGCATCGATCACCGGCTCAGATGGGATGATGCCTTCCGCGGCTACCTGCGGGCGCTGGATGCTCAAAAGCCGGTCATTGCCTGCGGAGATTTGAATGTGGCCCACCAGGAGATCGACCTGAAAAACCCCGCCGCGAACCGTGGAAACGCGGGCTTTTCCGACGAGGAGCGGGAGAGCTTCAGCAGGCTCCTGGACGCCGGTTTTACGGACAGCTTCCGGTTTCTCCATCCCGATGCCACCGGGGCCTACAGCTGGTGGAGCTACCGCTATCACGCCCGGGAAAAGGACGCCGGCTGGCGCATCGACTACTTTCTGGTATCCAACCGGCTGGCGGAAAAAATCACAGCCGCCCCCATCTACAAAGAGGTTCTGGGCTCGGACCACTGCCCCGTGGGGCTGGAACTGGATTTATAAAGGGAAAGCCCCGGCGCATACCTTTTTGGTACGCGCCGGGGCTTTTCTTATGGCTTATTCCCGGAGCATCACACCCACCAGGCCGCCTTTGCGGACCAGATAGGCATCCTTCAGCCTTTCCAGGTAGGAAAAGGGCTCCTCCGGATAGATGGGGATGAACTTCCCCTCGTCGTGCTTGGGGACCAGGAAAAATTCCATGTCCCCCTCCCCCAGCTTCTTCGCGGAGAGCTTCGTATCCAGGCCGAAGCCGCCGTCCATGGGGACCACCACCCCCAGGCTCTCCTCCTTGTCGCCGCAGCGCACTTTCAGCCGGCACATCACGTCTCCGCTGAGCTGGCAGCGGCAGACGAACCGGTAATAAAGTCCCTGGCGCAGGACCTGGACCTTCCCCAGCTCCCGGCCTCCCAGGCTCACCGCATAGTTTTTTTCCATGGATCAACGCCCCCTGTGCATCCTATGCCGGCGGGGGCGCTTCCATTCCTTCTTATGTGGCCCGGGGGCCGCCGGGCAGGCCGAAGCTCACGGCAATGGCGTCGTCCACCTGGGCCATCTGCTGCTCATCCAGGTGCCCCATGTGCTCCCGGAGGCGGCGCTTGTCAATGGTGCGGATCTGCTCTAAAAGGATGATGGAATCCTTGCTCAGGCCCACGCTGCCGCCGGCGATGTTGATATGGGTGGGGAGTCTGGCCTTCCCCGTCTGACTGGTGATGGCCGCCGCGATGACCGTGGGCGAATGGCGGTTTCCGGTGTCGTTCTGGACGATAAGCACCGGCCGGGTTCCCCCCTGCTCGCTGCCCACCACCGGCGACAGATCGGCGTAAAAAATGTCGCCCCGTTTCACTGTTGCTTCGTTCATGCTCTTCACGCTCCGTGTATCATTCCCTGCGCTACCGGGCAGAACCATATGTAACGCAGTAACCATATTGTCCCACGTCCACAGGAAAATTATACCCGGCGCATCCAAAATATCCTATGCACGGAGATGGGAAAATGGTCACGAAATTTGGAAATTTGACACGGAAAGGGTCAGAATTCTCCGACCGCCGTACAAAATCTCGCACCGAAGGGGGATATCGTCCGAGCTGAGCCAGATATCCGTCTGAAGGGCGTCGTCCTCATACCGGTCGTCAATGGTGAGCCGCAGCTGCTCCCCCTCCACCCCGGCGGCGGTGAGGCAGCCGCCCCGGAGTGTCCGCAGGAAAATCCAGGGCGCCGTCACCGGAGTGACCTGGCCGTCGGCCAGGGTGTCAAATTGGAGGGCCGTGTCGTCAAAGGTCAGCTTCCCGCTCTCCCGGCTGATGTGCCCGGTGATGCCCGAGATGGTCTCCGGGGCCGTCACGGTGAACCCCACGTCCCCCCGTTCATCGGAAACACAGGAAAGGGAAAAGGTGTAGAGCTTGTCCCCGTAGTCGGCGGTGATGTCCGCGTCAAAGGTCACAGACTTCGCCCGCAGCAGCAGCGCCCGCAGGTCCATGGCCCGCTGGATCTCCTTGGACGCCCCAGAGCAGCCGGGCAGGGTGACGATGAAAAGCAAAACGAGGGCCCCGATTTTCCGCATAATTCTTCCGCCTTATTTCAGTAGTCGCGGAAGGACCTCCAGCATATCCGTGGGAAGCATCCCGTACTGTCCCAGATGCCGGGCGCATTCATCCCCGGCGCTGCCGTGGAAAAAAGCGCCGCAGGCGGCGGCCTCCACAGGGAGCAGACCCTGCCCCAGAAGGGCTCCGATCATTCCGGCCAGAACATCGCCGCTTCCGCCCACTGCCATGCCGGGGTTGCCGGTATGGTTCCGATATGCGGTTTTTCCGTCGGTGATCACCGTCTCGTGGCCCTTGAGGAGGCACACGATTCCCAGCTCCCGGGCACATTCCGCCGCCGAGGCCATGCGGTCCGGACCGGGCTCCCCCCAGAACCGGGCAAATTCCCCTCCGTGGGGCGTCAGGATGGTGGTTCTTCCGCGCAGAATATCCTTATGCGCGGACAGAAGATTTATGCCATCGGCATCCACAACCACCGGGCACTGGGCGTGGTGGAGCACCGCCTCCAGGACCGCCATGGTCCCGGGGGATTTTCCCAGGCCGCAGCCGATGACCACTGCGTCCATCTGCGGCAGACGCATGAGAATCTCCGGAACGGCTTCGGCGCTGAGCAACCCGTTCTCTTCCGGCAGGGGAAAAATCACAGGCTCGTTGAGCTTCGCCGCCTCGATGGCGTAAATGCTCTCGGGCACCCCCAGGTACACCAGGCCCGCCCCGGTTCGCAATGCGCCCATGGCGGCAAAATACGCCGCCCCCGTGAAGCCCCGGCTGCCGCAGAGCAGCAGAATTTTTCCAAAGTCCCCCTTGTGGCCATTGGGGTCCCGCTCCGGAAGAAGGGCCAGGGCCCTCTCCCGGTCCAGCTCCAATACCTTCATCCCGTCACAGATCATAGAGCTCTGTATACTTTTTCGTCAGGTAGTCCGTATAGTACCTGGGGTCGAATTCTCCGCAGACCTGGCGGAAGAGCTCGCCGGGCTTTATGAAGGAAGCGTGGTGATGGATGTGCTCCCTGAGCCACCGGGTCACCCGGCTCAGATCGCCCTTGGACACGTCCGCCCAGATATCTCCCAGGTCCTTTTCCATTTCGTGGAGCATCTGGGGGCCATAGGCGCTGCCCAGGGCGTAGGAGGGGAAGTAGCCGATTCCGCCGCCGCTCCAATGGCTGTCCTGGAGGCAGCCCTCCCGGTCGTTGGGAACGTCCACCCCCAGGTATTGCTTATAGAGGGCCTTCCAGGCGGCAGGTACGTCCTTCACTGCCAGGGTCCCGTCGATGAGCCGCTTCTCGATCTCGTAGCGGACCATGATGTGCAGACAGTAGGTCAGCTCGTCTGCCTCGGTGCGGATTAGGGAGGGCTGGGCCTTGTTGATGGCCCGGTAGAACATGGTTTCGTCCACATCCGCAAGCTGCTCCGGGAACAATTCCTTCACCTTGGGGAAAATGGCGTGGACGAAGGCGCGGCTCCGGCCGATGAGATTCTCATAGAACCGGCTCTGGCTCTCGTGGACGCCCATGGACACGCCCCCGGCCAGGACGGTGTAGTTGTACTTGTCATCACAGCCCAGCTCATAGAGGGCGTGGCCCCCCTCATGGATGACGGAGAACATGGAGGAAACCAGATTGTTTTCATAATAGTGGGTGGTGATTCGCACATCCTTGTTATTAAATTCGGTGGTATAGGGATGCTCCGTCTCGGCGATGGCGCAGTGAGTCCGGTCAATGCCCAGAACCTCCATCAGATAGTCCGAGAAAACCCGCTGCTTTTCCGCGCCATAGTGCCGGAACAGGAAGGAATCGTCGATCTGAGGGGCGGACTGAACCTTTTCAAGCAGGGGCACAATGGCCTTGCGCAGCTGGGCAAAGAAAACATCCAGGGTTTCCATGGTCATGCCCTCTTCGTATTCATTCAGAAGGGCGTCATAGGGCTTCATTTCCGGATGGTAGTAGCCCGCGAACTTCCGGTTGAAGGTCACAATCTTTTCAAGATACGGCGCAAAGGCATCAAAATCGTCATTGAGCTTTGCCTTGTTCCATACGTTCTGGGCATCGTTTAAAAGGACCGAATAGGCCACATATTCCTCGGCGGGGACCCGGTGGATTTCATCGTAGCGCTTTCGCAGCATCTCCACCTCCCGGCGGGTCTGGGAATCCAGTTCGCCCGAATGGGCTTCAAGGAACGCCAGCAGCTCCCCGTTCTCTTCCCGGGCCAGCAGGTCATAGGTAATCTGGGACAGCACCTCCATGGTCTTGCCCCGGCCCTCCCAGCTCTCACTGGGGGCGGCAGTGGTGGCATCCAGGTACAGCACCCCCATGGCGTGATCGTAGGCGGCCATGGTGCCTTCCAGCTTTTTCAGGGCCGACAGCGCCTGGTCTGTGGTTTCATAGGACATAATAAAGCCCTCCTTTTGATGATTGGATGCCTACACCATACCACGGTCCCAATTTTTCGTCAAGTGCCGCGTATGCGTAAAAAATACTTGCATATTCCTTTCAGATATGCTAAGATAACTAGGATAAAGTCAAAAGCGAGGATCGGGCCGCCTGACATTGGGGGCGTCTTTTCAGCGAGAGCGGGATGGTGGGAGCCGCTTGGGGCGCAATGTGGGGCTTTCTCCCGGGAGCTGCCGCCTGAAATGGTTGAGTAGGGACGGACGGGTGACGCCGTTATGGGTCTTAGGATGTGTCTGCATCCGAATGAAGCGCGCCGTATGGCGAATTGCGGGTGGTACCGCGGAAGGAAATGCCTTTCGTCCCGATTTTCGGGAGGATGGGCGTTATTTTTTTCAAGAAATTCTTTACAAAGTAATCCTTTAGGAGGAATTTAAAGATGAAAGAACAGTTGGAGCAGATCAAAAAAAGCGCCATGAATGCTCTGGACAGCGCCGCCACCCCGGCGGCACTGGAGGAGCTTCGGGTGAAGCTGCTGGGCAAAAAGGGCGAGCTCACCGCCGTCTTAAAGCAGATGGGCAAGCTCTCCCCGGAGGAGCG
>DETX01000083.1:6147-7659 GCA_002362145.1 Clostridiales bacterium UBA3277 | reverse complement strand
TCTCCTCAAACAGCACCGGACCGGAGCCGAAGATGTCCCGGAGGAACTCCCCGACCGGAACGTTTGCCCCCCAGTTGGGGGTGTGGACGCTGTATTTCAGCGTCAGATTGTCATAGTCCACGATGCCGGAGGAGGAAAGGCTGACGCCGTACAGCTCCTCCCGGTCAATTCCGGCCTGCTCCAGCAGGTCCAGGGCGCTGCGTTCAATGAGCCGGAACGCCTCCTCCGGCGTGTCCGGGATGATCCAGGACAGGTGGGAACTGGTGACCTTGTTCATGCGCATGTCGAACAACGTCAGGCCCAAGTCCTCCGGCCACATGCGGATGGTCAGCAGGTACTTCCCGCAGGAGAAGCGGAAATACTCCGGTTTTTTCCCCCCCAGCTCCGTGGAGTCCCCCTTGCCGGAGCTGGCCAAAATTCCTTTTCCGCAGAAGAACTGAATGGCCTTCATGACCGTCAGCTTGCTGATGCCGGTGCGGGCCACCACGTCGGCCACCGAGTGGGGCCGGTTGTCCCGGAAACAGGAGAGCACCATTTTTCGGTTCTGTATCTTTAAATTCGAAGGCAGCGCGGGGATGGGTTCGCCTCCGCGCTCCTTTGTTCTCTGGGCAGCCGCCTTCTCCATAGTTGCCCCTCCTTGTTGATTTGGTTAGATTATAACACAGTCTAATTTTGATTTCAACACGGGCAAAGATAAGTTATTTTATTGCCAAACCAAAGGGCCTCCTTGCAGAGGAGCCAAGAAAAACCATCATCTCTCACAAAACAGCCGCCATCTGCAAGGCGCTTTATACAAAAATAGAGGGATTGCTGCGGTTACTATTGACATTTTGCCAAGCATCCATTAGACTAAGAGCAAGGTAGGGCGGTAAAATTTTTTAACCTTAGTTAGTAAATTAAATCGCCTAACATACCAAAAATTTTTGAATGGAGGAATTGGTACATGAAAAAGAAAGTCTTCGCGTTTCTTCTGGCAGCCGTGATGCTGCTCTCCCTGGCCGCCTGCGGCGGCGGCTCCGGCGACGGAGGCTCCAGCTCCGGCGACGGCGGCTCCGGCGGGAGCTCCGCCAGCGGCAAGACCGTGCTGAACCTCTGGGCCTTCACCGACGAGGTACCCAAGATGGTCGACAAGTTCCTGGCCAGCCGTCCGGATTTTGCCGAGAAGTATGAGGTCAAAACCACCATCATCGCCACCACCGACGGCGCTTACCAGCCCGCCCTGGACCAGGCCCTGGCCGGAGGCGGCTCCGACGCCCCGGATATGTACTGCGCCGAGGCCGCGTTTGTCCTGAAGTACACCCAGGGCGACGCCGCTCACTACGCCGCCCCCTATGAGGACCTGGGCATCGACGTGGCCGCGGATATCCAGGCCGCCGACATCGCCCAGTACTCCGTGGACATCGGCACCCGGCCCGAGGACGGCAAGGTGGTGGGCCTGGGCTATCAGGCCACCGGCGGCGCGTTCATCTATCGCCGCTCCATCGCCAAGGAGGTCTTCGGCACCGACGACCC
>DETX01000083.1:1355-5842 GCA_002362145.1 Clostridiales bacterium UBA3277 | reverse complement strand
GAGGCCGCCGAAACCCTCAAGGGCAAGGGCTACGGCATCATCTCCGGTGACGGCGACCTGTGGCACGCCGTGGAAAACAGCTCCCAGCAGGGCTGGATCGTGGACGGCAAGCTGAACATCGACCCCAAGCGGGAGGCGTTCCTGGACCTGTCCAAGCAGCTCAAGGACAACAACTACCACAATGACACCCAGGACTGGCAGGACGCCTGGTTCGCCGATATGAAGGGCGAGGGAGAAAAGGGCATCTTCGGCTTCTTCGGCCCCGCCTGGCTCATCAACTACACCATGGCTCCCAACTGCGGCGGCTCCGCCGTGGGCGAGGGGACTTACGGCGACTGGGCCGTCTGCGCGCCTCCCGTGGGCTTCTTCTGGGGCGGCACCTGGCTGATGGCCAGCAACAGCTCCGCCAACAAAGAGGCCGTGGGCGAGATCATCCGCTGGATCACCCTGGACTGCTCCGAGACCGGCCTCCAGTACATGTGGGCCAACGGCACCCTGAACGGCGAGGGCGGAACCAAGGACTGCGTGGCCTCCGGCACGGTCATGGAGATGAGCGACGGCTCCCTGGACTTCCTGGGCGGACAGAACATGTTCGAGGCCTTTGTGCCCGCCAACCAGTACGCCAACGGAAAATGCCTGACCCAGTATGACGAAACCATCAACACCAAGTGGCGGGATCAGGTCCGGCAGTACACCTCCGGCACCAAGACCCGGGATCAGGCCATCAAGGACTTCAAGCAGGACGTGGCCGACAACCTGGACGTGACGGTGGATCTGGGCTGAGCCGGTTTCTGGACCAGTGGCCCAGAGTATCTCGGAGCGGGCTCCGAGATGATGAGAGACTGCTTCCAGGCGAAAGGGGCCCGGAACGGGCCCCTTTCGCTCCGTTCTTCCTCTCTGGCCATGTTCGGCCAATCTGATTTCAAGGAGCTGAGATTTTATGAAGCAGCGAAAAGGCTTCAGCTACGCGAAGTACGGCTATCTCTTCAGCCTGCCCTTCATCGTGGCCTTCTGCGTCTTCTCCCTGTATCCCACCATTTACACCGCTCTCCTGGGCTTCACGGACTGCAAGGGCCTGGGAAACACCAACTGGCACTTCCTGACGGACGAGCCCTTCAAGAACTTTGTCAGCGTCCTTCAGAACCCCTCTTTTATCAAATCCCTGGGCAACACCGTGAAGCTCTGGATCATGAACTTCATCCCCCAGATCACCCTGGCCCTGCTGCTGACGGCCTGGTTTACCAGCCACCGCCACAAGCTGGCCGGGCAGGGCTTCTTTAAGGTCGTCTTCTATATGCCTAACATCATCACCGCGGCCTCCGTGGCCATTCTGTTCAACGCCCTCTTCGGCTATCCCACGGGCCCGGTGAACGACCTTCTTGTGACCACGGGAGCCCTGAGCGCGCCCTTCAACTTCTCCATCAGCAAGACGGCGGCCCAGCTCATCGTGGCCTTCATTCAGTTCTGGATGTGGTACGGCTACACCATGATTATCCTGATCTCCGGCGTCCTGGGCATCAGCCCTGAGATCTACGAGGCGGCGGAGATCGACGGGGCCAACGATGTGCAGCTCTTCTTCCAGATCACCATTCCCAACCTGAAAACCATCCTGCTCTACACCCTGATCACCAGCATGATCGGCGGACTGAACATGTACGACATCCCCAAGCTGTTCCTGCTTGGAGGGCCCGACGGCGCGACGCTGACCACCAGCGTGTTCATCTACAACCAGGCGTTCAGCGGGAGCTATCTCTACAACCGGGCCGCCGCGGCCAGCATGATCATGTTCCTCATCATCGCGGTGTTTTCCGGCGTGATCTTCCTGCTGATGCGGGACAAGGACGAGGGGAGGTAACCGGACATGAAACACGCGAAGCACTCCAACGGAAGGGCCTTTAAAATCGTGGCCTACACCGTGTGCATCCTGCTGACCATCCTCAGCCTGATGCCCTTTGTCATCATGCTCATCAACTCCACCCGCAGCACCTATGAGATTCAGCAGCACGCCATCTCCCTGGTGCCCTCCACGTATCTGATGAGCAACCTGAAGGTCCTGCTGGGCAAGACCTTCAACCCCATGCAGGGCTTTATGAACTCCATCATCATCTCCGTGGGCTCCACGGCGTGCACGGTGTATTTCTCCGCCCTCACCGCATACGCCATAGTGGCTTATCGGTGGAAGGGGCGCAAGGCCTTTTTCACCATCATCCTGTGCGTGATGATGATCCCCGCCCAGGTGACCAGCATCGGCTTCTACCAGTTCATGTACCAGATTCACATGACCAACAACTTCCTGGCGCTGATCCTCCCCGCCATCGCCGCTCCGGCCACGGTGTTCTTCATGCGCCAGTTCATGCTGGCCTCCCTGCCCCTGGAGCTGCTGGACTCCGCCCGGATCGACGGGTCCGGGGAGTTCAACACCTTCAACCGCATCGCCCTGCCCATCATGAAGCCGGCCATGGCCACCCAGGCCATCTTCTGTTTCGTCTCCAGCTGGAACAACCTGTTCCTGCCCCTGATTTTGCTGACGGACAACAGTAAATACACCATGCCTATTATGGTCAGCCTCCTCCGGGGCGATATTTATAAGACGGAGTACGGCGCCATCTACCTGGGCCTGACCCTGACCATCCTGCCCCTGTTCATCGTATACTTCGCCCTGTCCAAGTACATCATCGCCGGCGTGGCCCTGGGCGGCGTGAAGGGCTGAGCCCATGGCGGACACGCGTAAGGCCGGGGAGGAAAGCCCCCTCCGGGCCTCCCTGGGCCAGGTCCTCCGCGGCCTGGGGGACCTGATCGTCCTCAACTGGCTCCTGGTCCTGTGCGCCATGCCGGTGGTCACCGCCGGGCCCGCCCTGTGCGCGGCATACGCCGTCTCCATGAAGCTGGCCCGGGGGGAGGAGGTCCCCGCCCTGCGGGGCTTCCTGGACGCCTTCCGGGCCAACTTCAAGCGGGGCGCAGCCCTGGGCCTGTCCGTGCTGGCCCTGGGGGCCGCGGCGGCGGGGGACGCCCTCTTCGCCCTCCGGCAGGACGGGCCGCTCCGGGTCCTGTTTCTGACGGTCGCCACCATTGTGGCGGCGGTGGCCCTGACCCTACTGTGCTACGTCTTCCCCCTCCAGGCCATGTTTCAAAACACCTGGAGGGGCCAGGTGAAAAACGCCTTCGTCCTGGCCGCCTGCTCGCCGGGGCGGACGCTCCTGCTGTGGCTGATCGCGCTTTTGCCCGCTGCCGTTCCGCTGGTCCTGCCCCTGGCGGTGACGCGGACGCTGGGCTTTGTGTATTTCATCGCGGGGGCTTCCGGCCCGGTATGGCTGGCCTCCCGGGTGCTGCTGGGCCTCTTCCGCCGGGTGGGGGCTCTCCCGGCGGAGGAGGAGAAATCGAAGGGATAACAAAGGAGAATTGCTTATGGATCGAGAAACCGCGCGGCGGCGGGCCAAGGCTCTGGCGGCCAAGATGAGCCTGGAGGAAAAGGCCGGCCAGCTGAGCTACAACGCGCCGCCCATTCCCCGCCTGGGAGTTCCCGCCTACAACTGGTGGAATGAGGCCCTTCACGGCGTAGCCCGGGCGGGCGCCGCCACCAGCTTCCCCCAGGCCATCGGCCTGGCGGCCATGTTCGACGAGGAACTGCTGGAAAAGCTGGGAGATGTGGCCGCCACCGAGGGGCGGGCCAAGTACAACGCCCTCTCCGCCCAGGACGACCGGGACATCTACAAGGGTCTGACCTTCTGGTCCCCCAACGTCAACATCTTCCGGGACCCCCGCTGGGGCCGGGGGCACGAGACCTACGGCGAGGACCCCTGTCTCACGTCCCGGCTTGGCAAAGCCTACGTCCGGGGCCTCCAGGGAGACGGCGGGACCATGAAGGCCGCCGCCTGCGCCAAGCATTTCGCCGTCCACAGCGGGCCGGAGAGCCTGCGGCACAAGTTCAACGCCGTGGCCTCTCCCAAGGACATGGAGGAGACCTATCTCCCGGCCTTTGAGGCCTGCGTCAAGGACGCAGGGGTGGAGGCCGTCATGGGGGCCTACAACCGCACCAACGGCGAGCCCTGCTGCGGAAGCGAGACGCTGCTGAAGGACATCCTCCGGGGCCGGTGGGGCTTCCAGGGCCACGTGGTCTCCGACTGCTGGGCCATCCGGGACTTCCACACCGGGCACATGGTCACGGAGAACACCGCCCAGTCCGTGGCCCTGGCCCTGAAAAACGGCTGCGATTTGAACTGCGGCGACTGCTACCGCTGCCTGCTCCTGGCCCTGCGGGAGGGGCTGATCTCCGAGGAGGACATCACCCAGGCCGTCGAGCGCCTGTTCACCACCCGGTATCTCCTGGGCGTGCTGGGGGAGGGGAGCGAGTACGATTCCATCCCCTACGAGGCGGTGGAGTGCCCGGAGCACCTGGCCCTGGCCCACAAGGCGGCGCTGGAGTCCTGCGTGCTGCTGAAAAACAACGGGCTGCTGCCGCTGAACCCGGAGACAGTGGGCACCGTCGG
>DETX01000083.1:867-1025 GCA_002362145.1 Clostridiales bacterium UBA3277 | reverse complement strand
GCCTCCCGCTATGTCACCGTCTTGGAGGGCATCCAGGACGCCATGGAGGGCCATGGCCGGGTGCTGTACTCGGAGGGCTGCCACCTCTGGCGGGACCGGGTGGAGCCCCTGGCCCAGGCCAGCGACCGAGTGGCGGAGGCCATGGCGGTGGCCAGGCA
>DETX01000083.1:0-501 GCA_002362145.1 Clostridiales bacterium UBA3277 | reverse complement strand
CAGCCCGACGAGGGCAACGCCGCCGGCTCCGGCGACAAGGAGGACCTGCTTCTGCCCTCTCCCCAGCGGATGCTGCTGCGGCACGTGCTGTCGGCGGGGAAGCCCACGCTGGTGGTCCTTCTGGCGGGAAGCGCCATCGACCTCAGCGAGGCCGAGAACCAAGCGGACGCCGTCCTCCTGGGCTGGTATCCCGGGGCCGGGGGAGGCAGGGCCATCGCGGATTTGATTTTTGGAAAAGAATCCCCCTCCGGCAAGCTGCCCGTGACCTTCTACCGGAACGAGGCCCTGGACGAGCTGCCCGCCTTTACGGACTACGCCATGACCAACCGGACCTACCGCTACTACCGGGGCGAGCCCCTCTATCCCTTCGGCTACGGCCTGACCTACGGCGACGCGGCGGTCACCGCCGTGACGGCGGAGGAGACCCGCGCCCATGTCACGGTGGAGAATCAGGGAGACCGGGCCGTCCAGGAGGTGGTGCAGCTCTATATGAAGGACGAG
>DETX01000067.1 GCA_002362145.1 Clostridiales bacterium UBA3277 | reverse complement strand
CACGATTGGGGCAAAAGATCCGCCTAAAACCGCAGCTCCCATTGTGCGGTGTTGCCTTAGGGTTATCTGAAAACCGCCGAATCGGCGGGGCTTTCTATCCGGAAACCTCACTCGTGATTCTCTCCGTTTCCCAGAGCGTCCAGAACAGGGACATACCAAAAAGGTTCCTCTGTCTCCGGATCGAAGGGCCGGACCACCCGCTTGGCGGCCTGGGGAAGTTTCGGCAGCTTTTCTCCCGGAAATACGACGAGCTCCATTTCCAGGCCGCTCTCCCCTTTTCGCATCCGGCAGTCCAGAATGCTGGTCCATTTCTGGAGCTCCTCGCCGATGGCGATGAGGCCCGCATCCTGGGTCCTGCCCGGGTGGAAATCCGCCAGGCGGGGCTCCCGACGGCCACAGGGGCAGCTCTGGGTCACCAGCCGGGCAAACTCACCCGTGGGCAGCCGCAGCTCCGGCCGCTCCCGGGGGTAGAGCACGATTTCCCCCAGCTCTCCCGGTGGCAGCAGTCTCCCATCATCGCCGAGAATGTCCACCCCATACTCGCTGTCCCACAGGTGGACTTCCCGGCCCCGGCCGCAGGAGAACCCGGCCACAACTCCGGTAATTCCCAGGCTGAAGCAGCCATCGCAGGCGCAGTCAAAGCCATGGCGGATTCCCTGGGTCATCCAGCTCAGACTGGGGTATCCCGCAGAAACGAAGCGGCGGACATACAGGGGCGTGGCGTAAACCCGCATGAGCTTCACCAGCCCCAGCGCCAGAAGGGGCTCGCCGATGATGGTGCTGGCCTTGGTGGAAAACGCCAGCCGCAGAAGGGTTTTCCACCGGTGGTCCGGACCCCAGACCACCGGGGAGGCGCCGCAGCACAGCACGGCCTGCTCCATAAGCCAGCCCAAGTCTCCCTTGGTGTGCTCCTGAAAACAGATGAGCACCCGCTCCTGCCGGCGCAGAACTCTCTTCAAATGCTCGGTAAGATACTGGATCGTTTTTTCCTGAATCTGGGGCTCCATGCTTCTCGCCACGATCTTCTCATAACTCTCCCGATTCAAGGCATTCTCCCCTTTTCCCATATTTATGGTTATTGTACACAATACTCCCCATAAATTCAAGCCCTTTATTGATAAATTTTTATAAAAAGTCGTGCGGCAGGATTTCTCCCGCCGCACGAAGCGTCAAATATGATTTTCCAGCCAGGTCCGCATCTTTTCCCGGCCCTCCTCGCTCATGGGAAAGGTTTCGCTGTCCTCCATCTCGCTTTTTTCATAGCAATAGGGCCCGTGCCAGCACTCCGCGAACATGGAGCTTGCGTCAAAATCCACTTCCTTGGGATTTGCCATGACCACGTTGGGCTTTACCCGGAACCGGAAGGCGCCCGAGGAGCCGGTGAAGATGTTATTCATGGCAAATGTGTGCAGGGTGGGAAGAAAAATTTCTCCCATGGCTTACTCCTGGGTAAGCGCTTCCATCTCGTCCAGCAGTTCGCCGAAGAGCTGGAGGGCCTGGTTCACAGGCTCGGGACTGGTCATGTCCACCCCGGCGCCCTTCAGAAGGTCGATGGGGCTCTTGGAGCAGCCGCCGGAGAGGAAGCCCAGGTAATCCTTCACAGCCTGCTCCCCTTCCCGCAGAATCCGGCGGGACAGGGCAATGGCCGCAGCGTAGCCGGTGGCATACTGGAACACATAGTAGTCGTAGTAGAAGTGGGGAATTCTGGCCCACTCCATGGCAATCCGGTCGTCCACCACCATATCCGGTCCAAAGTACATTTCGTTCAGCCGCTTATACTCGCCGCTGAGGATATCCGCAGTGAGGGTCTGGCCCTGGGCCACCATGCGGCCGATGTTCCGCTCAAATTCGGCAAACATGGTCTGGCGGTACAGCGTACCCTTGAACTGCTCCAGGAAGTGGTTGATGAGATAAGCCCTCTCCTTCTTGTCCGTGGTCTTGGAGAGCAGATACTCCATCAGCAGGGCCTCATTGCAGGTGGAGGCCACCTCGGCGACGAAGATCACATAGTCGGAATCCACCGGATTCTGGTGCTTGTTGGACAGGTAGGAATGGAGGGCGTGGCCCATCTCATGGGCCAGGGTGAACTGGTTGTCCAGGGTTCCGTTGTAGTTGAGCAGGACGAAGGGATGGACGTCCGCGCCGGCGGAATAGGCCCCTCCCCGCTTGCCCTGGTTCTCGTAGACATCGATCCAGCGGTTTTCCAGGCCCTCCTTCAAAATGGCGCGGTAGTCCTCCCCCAGAGGGTACAGCGCGTCGTAGACCGTCTGCTTGGCCTGGGCATAGGGAATCTTCTTATCCACGTCAGACAGAAGGCTGGCATAGACGTCGTAGAAGTGGAGCTCCTCCACCCCAAGCAGCTTCTTGCGCAGGCGGACATACCGGTGCATTTTGTCCAGGTTCTGATGGACCGCGTCGATGAGGTTGTCGTATACGGCCACGGGAACATTGGTGGCATCCAGGGCCGCCTGGCGGGCGTCGTCATACTTGCGGGCGTCGGCGAAGAATTTCAGCTGCTTATTCTGGGCGTTCAGCAGTCCCGCGGCGGTGTTTTTATAGTCCGCCAGGGTGTCATAGAGCTTTTCATAGGCGTCCCTGCGAAGCTCCCGGTCCGGGTTCATTTCCAGCATGACAAAGGTGCCATGGGTCAGCGGGTGGGCATTGCCCTGGGCATCCACGGCGTCGGGGAATTTCTGGTCGGCGTCGGTGAAGGCGCTGAAAATGCTGTCCGGGGCCTGGGCCATCTCTCCGGCGGCCGCCAGGAGTTTTTCCTCGGCGGCGGAGAGGGTGTGGTTTTTCCGGCGGCGCAGGTCCGTAAGCTGCCGACGGTAGCGTTCCAGCTTGGGACAGGCGGCATAGAAGCCCTCCAATGTCTCCTCCGAAATGGCCATGATCTCCGGGGTGTCAAAGCTGCACGCGGCCCCCAGGGCCACGGCGGCGCTGACAAACCGGCCCACCATAGCCTGGTAGAAGGTATTGCGGGTGTCCTCGTCAGACTTGCGCTGGCAGTAGTTTGCCAGACGGCGCAGCTTCACATCCACTTCCTCGCTGGTATTGAGGTAGTCCCAGAGCGCTTCGCCGCTGCCGCCCAGCTTTCCGGCGAAGGAGGCGAGCTTCTCCTGGTCCTGGGAAAGGGTGGCAAAGGTCCGCTCCCAGGCCTCGTCACTGGGGTACAGGTCCTCAATCGCCCACTTATCCGCCTCCGGAATTTCATCCCGGGTGGGGATCTTCTTGATTTCTTCCATACGATTCCTCCTGAAAAATGTTTTGCCTCCACAATTCGAAGGCGGTCCGTTGGCTTTATTATACCACATCTTCCAAAAAACGCAACACATCTTGCAATCGGAAGCGGTTTATGATAAAGTAGGCGGCGGTGATGAATTATGAGAAAAAAACAGATTCAGGGCAGTATTTCCCTGACCCTTACCACGGTTATCTGGGGGTTTGCCTTTGTTGCCCAGAGCGTGGGTATGGACAAAATCGGCCCCTTTACCTTCCAGACCGTCCGGTGCGCCCTGGCGGTGCTGTTCCTGGTGCCCTGCGCTTTCGTAATGGACAGGATTGGAAAGCGGAGCTTCCGGGAATCGGTGGGTAAATGGCGGGACCCCAGGCTGTGGAAAACCGGCATTATCTGCGGCCTTGCCCTTTTTGTGGCAGCCAGCTTGCAGCAGATCGGCCTTGTTTACACGGACGCCAGCAAAGCAGGGTTTATTACGGCCATGTACATCGTGCTGGTACCCATTCTGGGGCTGTTTCTGGGGCAGAAGCCCCCCAAGACTGCCGCCGTCAGCGTCATTCTGGCCGTGATTGGACTGTATCTGCTCAGCTGCATGGGCGCCAGCGGAATCAACAAGGGCGACCTGTTTCTGATGGGCTGCGCCCTGGCCTTCGCCGTGCAGATTCAGTGCATCGACCACCTGGCCGGGGAGATGGACGGTCTGCGGCTCAACTGTGTCCAAAGCATTGTGGTTTCGGTGCTCTCGGCGGTGTTCATGGCCGCCACGGAGACGGTGGTGGCTGCGGACATTCTGGACTGCTGGTTCTCCCTGGCATTCGCGGGTATTTTGTCCATGGGTGTGGCGTACACCATGCAGATCGTGGGCCAGAAGGTGCTGGAGCCCACCACCGCTTCCCTCATTATGAGTCTGGAATCCGTATTCGCCGCCATCGGCGGCTGGGCCATCCTCCACGAGCGGATGTCCGGATGGGAGATGCTGGGTGCTGGGCTGGTATTCGCCGCCGTCATTCTCTCCCAGATCCCCGAGGAATTCTTCAGGAAAAAGCATACGGCATAAAAATTGCGTACATATCTCACGATAGGAAAAAGCAGCCATTTGAAAATGGCTGCTTTTTGGTTGGATATCTGTATCAGAATTCCCGGCAGTACCGCAGGCTGCGGTATTTTTCCCCATTGCGGGGATCGGTTTCTTCCTTCGCGTCCAGGAACCAGAAGCCCATGGCTTTTGCCAGGCCGATGGAGGCGGCGTTCTTCTCCCTGGTGAAATAGAAAAATTTCTTCGCCCCATAGACGCTCCGGCTGTGGGCCATCAGGGCTTCCAGAATCTGCCGGCCGTAGCCCCTTCCCACATACCCGGGCCCCAGGCAGATGCCGGCTTCCTGGCAGGCATCCGGCGGCACCGGTTCCACACCGGCAAAGCCGATGGCCTGGCCGGTTTTCTTCTCGTAGACCAGGTAGGTGTCGTGGGCCTTTTGAAACGCGATGGTGCGCTCCATGCGGCTGCGGGCGTCCGCCTCGCTGGTGGTCACGCTCCACAGCATATATCGGGCGGACTCCGGATGGGACCAGACATTTTCGTACATGGCCTTCCAGTCGGAAAGCCTGGCCTTGCCAAGAATCAGATCTTTTGTCTCCATTTTACATCTCCTGACGGCCTTCCAGCGCCCGGGAAAGGGTCACCTCATCGGCGTATTCCAGCTGGGAGCCCACGGGCACACCGTAGGCCAGGCGGGTAACCTTAATTTCCATGGGCCGGAGCAGACGGGAAATATACATGGCGGTGGCCTCGCCCTCGGTATCCGGGTTTGTGGCCATAATGACCTCCCGGACCTTGCCGGAGGCCACACGGTTTAAGAGCTCTTTGATTTTGATGTCATCCTGGGACACGTGGTTCAGGGGGGAAATGACCCCGTGGAGCACATGATAGGTGCCCCGGAATTCCCGGGCGCGTTCCATGGCGATGACATCCTTGGGCTCCGCCACCACGCAGATTACGCTCTGGTCCCGGCTGTCGTCATCACAGATGGGGCACAGCTCCCGGTCTGTTAGATTCTGACACCGGGGGCAGGTGTGGACCTCACGCTTGGCCTTCAAAATGGCCTCTGCGAAATCCTCCG
Source organism: Clostridiales bacterium UBA3277 (assembly GCA_002362145.1). Taxonomy (GTDB): domain Bacteria; phylum Bacillota; class Clostridia; order Oscillospirales; family Oscillospiraceae; genus Faecousia. The sequence continues at coordinate 9,500 of DETX01000067.1, read as the reverse complement.
CCTCCTCCAGAGGCAGGCTCAGCACGTGAAAGGCCAGCCTCTGGGCCGTTTTACCTCCCACGCCGGGGAGCCGCGCGAAATGGTCTGCCAGGTTTTGCAGAGCAGCGGGAAAAAACTGCATACCCTCTCCCCTGCCTTAGAACAGGCCGCCCAGGTTCAAGCCGCCGGTCAGGCGGGACATATTGTTGGATGCCTCATTATCAGCCGCGCGCATTGCCTCGTTAACGGCAGCAATGACCATATCCTGGAGCATTTCCACATCGTCGGGGTCCACAGCCTCGGGTTTCATTTCCAGGCTCACCAGCTCGTGCTTGCCGTTGACCGTGGCGGAGACCATGCCGCCGCCGGACTGGGCGGTGAAGGTCTTTTTCTCCTGCTCCTCCTGCATCCGCAGCATTTCCTGCTGCATCTTCTGAGCCTGCTTCAGCATGGCGGCCTGATTCATACCGCCGCCGGGCATACCCCGAAATCCACCTTTTGCCATATTTAAATCTCCTATCTTATTGATTTTTTATTTTGATGATGTCCCCATGGGAGCGGCCAAAGTTCATGAGCTGCTCCATCCGGGGGCTTTTTTCCGGTTTTTTTGTCAGATCCACCGTGATCGTCCGAACGGGATGGCCCAGGATGGCCCCCGCCTTCCGGGAGACCACCTCCATCACATCCGGCTTATCGATGGTCTCCGCCAAAAAGCGGTTGCTGCACCGAAGTTCCAGCGTATCCCCCACCAGCACTCCCTGGAGGGGCGCCCCGGGGGCAGGATTAAAAAAGCCGAAGATGGGAGGCTTCAGCTCTTTGCGCACGGCGGCGCAGAGATCCGACCAGAAGCCCACAGGCGTCTCCTCCGGCTGGGGCAGCTCCTCCTCGCCGCCGGGAGGCGCGTCCTCGTCCGTGGGCATGGGAGGGCCTTCCTCTTCCTCATCCATATCTTTTTTTTCCGCGGTTTTTTGCGACGGCTGGGCCACCAGGATGCTGCCGCTTTTCAGCTGCTCCTCCATCCGGGTCAGACGGGCGTTGAGACTCTCCATGTCCAGTCTCAGTTCCGGCTGGCACAGCTCCACCAGACATAGCTCCGCGTCCATGCGGCGGCTGGCGCTTCTTGTAAAGCCCGCCATGGTGTCCTGGAGCAGGGCCATCATCCGGGTCAGCTCCCCGGTGCCGAAGCGCTTTGCCAAATCCAGGGCCTCCCGCTCCGCCGCCACGCCGGACAGCATGGCAATTCCTGCCCCGCCGGCGGTTTTCAGCACCAGAAGATCCCGGGTCAGGCAGGCCAGCTCGTCCAGCAGCGCCCCAAGATCCTTCCCATCGGCATAGAGCCGGTTAAACAGTTCCAGGGCGCCCCTCGTATCGTGAGACGCGATGCAGCCCATGAGCTCGGCACACTTCTGTTCTCCGGCGATGCCGAGGCAGGCATAGACCCCCTCGGCGGTGAGCTCTCCGGTGGTGGCGGAAGCGCACTGGTCCAGCAGGCTCAGGCCGTCCCGCATACCGCCGTCGGCAAGTCTTGCCAGGAGCCGGGCGGCGCTGTCGTCCAGGTCGATATTCTCCTGATAAGCCACGTATTGGAGCCGGGCGGCAATGTCCTCCTGGCTGATGCGCCGGAAGGAAAACCGCTGGCAGCGGGACAAAATCGTCGCCGGAACCTTATGAAGCTCCGTGGTGGCCAAAATGAACAGCAGATGCTCCGGCGGCTCCTCAATGATTTTCAGCAGGGCGTTGAAGGCCGAGATGGACAGCATATGCACCTCGTCAATGATATACACCCGCATTTTTACCTGGGAGGGAGCATAGACCGCGTCGTCCCGGAGATCCCGGACGTTGTCCACGCCGTTGTTGGAGGCGGCGTCGATCTCCAGCACATCCATGCAGGAGCCGGAGTCGATGGCCTTGCAGGCGGCGCAGCGGTTGCAGGGGTTGCCGTCCACAGGCGTCAGGCAGTTGACCGCCTTGGCGAGAATTTTGGCGCAGGAGGTCTTGCCCGTGCCCCGGGAACCGGTGAACAGGTAGGCATGGCTCAGCTTCCCCGTCATGATCTGGGTTTTCAGCGTCTGGGTAACGGCCATCTGCCCGGACACATCGTCAAAGGTCTGGGGCCGGTATTTTCGATAAAGCGCCTGATAGGCAGCCAAAAGCGTCTCCTCCCTTCTGCTTTGCAATGAAAAATAGAGAAACTGCCGGCCCATAACAAGATCGCACACCCACATTTGAGCGGCAGGTCTAACTGAGAAACGGTACGTCGGCTCAAAAACGGTAAACTTGCGGCACACGAAAAGCTCCGCTTAATGCTGCTTGGTTCCCCACCTGACATGGTTCACGGTTTTTCGTTGCGCAAGACCATCTTCTCAGCACCGATGCAACGGAGCCAGAAAATAACCCACCGTCCGGGTGTGGGAATTCATCCCTGCGTAAGCGGAATTCAGGTACAGGAAACCGCTACTTCCCCGACTAGTGCGACCTTGTTATAAGCCGGCAGGCTTTTTACAAGGGTTTATTCAGTTCAGCTTGGATTCGATGAAATCGGCCATCTCCTGGAAGGTGGAGATATTCTGATCTTCCATTTCCAGCTCCACACCGAGCTCCGTCTCCAGGTCCATGATCATCTCCACCACGTCCAGGGAGTCAATGCCCAGGTTTTCAAAGGTGGAATCCGGAGTGATCTCGGAAGGGTCCATTCCCAACTGTCTGGCCGCGTAATTGACCAGCTTTTCATACATCGACATAAGAAATTCCTCCTGATACTCTCTATCACCGGTCCGTCCGCTGGGGCGGGCCGCACGAACAGGGTTCTGGGCTTATTTTAGTACAGGTTATCCGTTTTGTCAATGGCTGATTTCGCAGCGGCGGTTCCGGCGGCATAGGCCGTTGCCCAGGCGATTTGCAGGTTAAAGCCTCCGGTGTAGGCGTCGCAGTCCATAATCTCTCCGGCGAAGTACAGCCCCGGGGCCTTTTTGGAGGCCATGGTCTTGGGATCGATCTCCGAGACCTTCACGCCGCCGCTGGTGATGATGGCCTCAGAAACCGGGCGCTTGCCGGCAATCTCGATGGGAAAGGCTTTGAGCAGCTCCACCAGAGCGTGCCGGGACTGTTTTGAAAAGGAATTGGCCTGGCTCTCCGGGGCAACTCCCAGGCGGCGCAGAACCACCGGGATCATGGACCGGGGCAGCAGGTCCGTCAGGGCGTTTTCCATGGAACGGTTGCAATACAGGGAAAGGTCCCGCTGAATCCGGCTGTCCAGCTTTCCCTCGTCCAGCGCCGGTTTCAGATCCAGAACCAGACGGCAGCCCTCCCCTTTCAGGTGGCAGCTGGCCGAGAGGACCGTGGGGCCTGAGACGCCGAAATGGGTGAAGAGAAGCTCCCCAAAGTCCTTATACAGGACCTTTCCCTTGGCGCTGAGCAGCTTAACCCCCACGTTCCGCAGAGAGAGGCCCTGCATATCCGGGCAGTCGGGGCCTATGGTTTCCAGGGGCACCAGGCTTCCCTCGGGAGGAACGATGGTATGGCCCATCTCCCCGGCCAGCCGGTAGCCGTCTCCGGTGGAGCCGGTGGCCGGATAGGACGCGCCGCCGGTGGCGAGGATGACCCAGTCCGCAAAAACGCTTTCCTCTCCCGTCCGAACGCCGATGACCCGCCCCTCACTTGTCAGGAGCTTTTCTGCCCGACCGGTCCGCAGGGTGACATTCTGTCTGCGAAGCTCCCGGCGGAGGCAGTCCAAAACAGACACCGCCTTATCCGACACCGGGAACACCCGGTTCCCCCGCTCGGTCTTGAGGGGACAGCCATGGCTTTCAAAAAACGCCTTGGTCCGCTCCGGCGGAAAGGCCGTCATGGCACTGTAGAGAAAACGCCCATTTCGGGGGGTGTTTTGCAGGACGTCCTGGGCTGAGCAGTCATTTGTCACATTACACCGGCCTTTACCGGTGATGAGGAGCTTCCTGCCCAGGCGGTCGTTTCGCTCCAAAAGCAGAACCCTCTGGCCAAGCTCCGCCGCCGTGATGGCGGCAAACATTCCGGCGGGGCCGCCCCCCACCACAATCCCGTCAAACTCTTTCATTTTCTTCCTGCTTGGCGTAGACGTCATACTCATCCCAGATCCGCTCCAGTTCGGCAAAGGTCTGGGAGAGCTCCTTCTCCCGCTTGGCGGCAATGGCCACGATCAGCGCATTGACAATGCTCAGGGGGGCTACCAGGGAGTCCACCAGGGACACCATATCGCTCTTTGCCACCAGCACATGGTCACTGTTGCTGCCCAGGGGCGAAACCCGGCTGTCGGTGATGCCAATGACCGTGGCCCCCGTGGACCGGCAGTACCGGGCGCCCTTGGTGGTAGATGAGGAATACCGGGGGAAGGAGAAGGCGATGACCACATCATCGGAATTCACGCCCACGATCTTTTCAAACATCTCCACAGTGCCAAAACTTGAGATTACATGGACATTGTTAAACATATAGTTGAGATAATACCCCAAAAAGTTCGCAAGGGGCGCGGTGGAGCGGACGCCCAGGATGAACACCCGCTTGGCCTTCAGAATGGCCGCCACGGCGGAATTGAATTCCTCCCGGCTGAGAACCTCCCCGGTCTGGCGCAGCTTCTCCATGTCGGAACGGAGCACCGTGGACACCACGTCCTGGTCCCCCAGCCGGTTGTTCGCCACCTCAATGCGCTGGACGGAGGTCAGGCGGTTGAGGACCATCTCCTGCATGGCCTTCTGCATACTGGGATAGCCGTCAAAGCCCAGGTCTACGGCAAAACGCACCACGGTGGACTCAGAGACGCCTACGGTCTTGCCAAGGCGGTTGGCCGTCATAAAGGCCGCTTTATCATACTCCTCGGTGATATAGCGGGAGATGCGCTTCTGCCCCTTGGAAAAGGTGGGCTCCTTCTCCTGCAGCAGGGCCAGGATATCATAGTTCATGGTTTTCCTCCCATCGGCGACAGATTTTCGCCTTCTTTTCAGACTGCTACCATACTAGCAAACCTGAAGCATTTTTGCAAGAGGGAGAATGAAATCATTCATGCAGAATTTCCCCGCAGACTGTATGTACTGCGGGGCGTTTGAAGCATGGGGCGTGAAAATGCGGATTTTACGTCATGACATGAGCCGGTCCGCGATCCGGTCACCGTCTCATTTTCAGGTCTATCGCATCAAGAATTTCATATCCATCCTCATGAACCCGGGAGAATTCAATTCTCTCCACCCATGCGTCGAAGGGCGCAAACGTCTGCTCCATGGCCGCGGCGATGGTATAAAGGTCCGTCTGGGGCTTATACAGGAGCGTTGTGTGGGGATACCATGCTTCCCCCTGGGTCCAGTGATTGAGATTGGCTCCCCACTGTCTTTCAATTTCTCCATGTATGGCGGCCAGGTCCCCTTCTTTTCGCGGGGATGCCACAATGATGGATGTGGCATCCAGCACTTCAATCTGATCATAACGGACGGGAAAGGCTTTGCGGCAAAGGAGGCTCGCCTTGCAGGACGCGACGAAGGCCTCCTCTTCCTCACCAAGATAGGTTGCCAGCGTGATGTGTCCATAGAGCTCCCGGACGGGAATGCCGAAGTCCTCCGCGATGCGCTGGATTCCGGCAAGCCGCATTCTCGATGCGGCATCAATCTTCGCGATCACACACAGCATGGCCTTGTTCCCCCTTTCGCTGTACACAGTCCCGCCCATTTGCCGGGGTCCTGGATAAGCGGTCTACTCCATGGCAGACTCCCGTTTCAGTCTGTCCACCTCCTGGGCCGTCAGATACCGCCACTTTCCCGGGGCAAGGTCCCCCAGTTTCATCGACCCTTCGGTAATCCGGCGGAGGCGGACACAGTGCATCCCCGCCGCCTGGCACATCCGGCGGACCTGGCGGTTGCGGCCCTCATGGATGGTCACAGAGAATTTCGCCCGCTCCCCTTCCGCCTGTAACAGACGGACCTTCGGCGGGCGGATGGTCCGCCCATCCAGCGATATGGCCCTTGCCAGCCGGGCTTCCGCCCCGGGGGCATAGCCGGTAACCCAGACAAGGTAGGTCTTGTCCGTCTCCCACTTGGGATGCATGAGCCTCTGGGAAAATTCCCCATCGTTGGTAAACAGCAGCAGCCCCTCCGAATCCATATCCAGCCGGCCCACGGGATAGACCCGGACGCCGCAGTCCGCCACCAGCTGGGCGGCATTGGGACGGCCCTTTTCATCGGACAGGGTGGTCACATAGCCCCGGGGCTTATTAAGCAAGATATACACAAATTCCTGGGGAGGCGGCAGAGGTGCTCCGCCCACCAGGATGTCATCGGTTTTGGGGTCTGCCGTATCTCCCAGCCGGGCGGTGACGCCGTTTACCGTCACCGCTCCCTGGGAGATCAGCTCCTCGGCCCTCCGCCGGGAGGCAACGCCCCGGGCGGAGAGAATTTTTTGCAGGCGCTCCATGGGCGCACCTCCTTTTTCACCTTTTGAACAGCTTCTGCCAAAAGGATGGTTCCTCCGGCAATGCCGGCTGCTCCACCGTGGCACCGTAGACCGTGGGAATCTTTGCCACAGCCTTGCCGGAGAGCAGCACATAGCAATCGGGCCCTGCCGCCCCCTCCACCGCGGGGGCATAGACAAACCCGGGCCCCGGAAGCGCCAGCTGGACCGTCTCCTCCTGGGAGAGGGCATAGTCGCAGTCCCGGGCCGCCAGAACCTCCACCCAGCCGTTTTCGCCCCCGGCAACCTCCAGCTTTCCCACCGTCTCCCCGGCAGTCACCACCCGGCGGATGGAAAAGCGGGAAAAGCCATCCTCCAAAAGGGCGGCGTGGTCCTGCCAGTCGTCGGGATCGTCGATGGTCACGGCTATGAGGCGGCGGTCGTCCCTGGTGGCACTGGATACCAAAATCCGGCCGGCAGCCCGGGTATAGCCGGTCTTTACCCCGTCGGCCCCGGGCACGCGCCAGAGGAGTTTGTTGTGATTGACCAGATACCGGTCCCCTGCCCGGACGTTTTTCGCGGAGACGGTCTGCCGGAAAATGGGATTTTCCATGGCATAGGCCGCCAGCACCGCCAGGTCCCGGGCTGTGGAATAATGGCCGGGACTGTCCAGGCCGTTGGGATTTTCAAAATGACTGCCCTGCAAGCCCAGAACCCGGGCCTTATCGTTCATCATTTCCGCGAAGCCCTCCACCGTGCCGCCGCAGTAGATGGCCAGGGCCACCGCCGCGTCGTTTCCCGAAGAGAGCATCAATCCGTAGAGAAGCTCCTGGATGGTCAGGACTTCCCCCTCCTTTAGATACATGGAGGAGCCCTCAATGCCCACGGCCTCCCTGGGGACCCGCATCCGGTCCAAAACATTGCACTGCTCGCAGACCACCAATGCCGTCATGATCTTGGTGGTGCTGGCAATCAGGCTCCGCCGGTCCGGCTCCCGCTCAAAAAGCACCCGGCCGCTGACGGCGTCCAGCACATAGGCCCGCTTGGCGGAGACCGCCCGGGCCTCCACAGGCAAAATCAGAGCGGCGGCCAGCAGTGCTGCCGCCGCTCCGGCGTAAATTCGTTTCATGATCCTCACCCTGGGGTAGTTTGCCCCGAAAATGGGAGGATATGCCCCGGAAACTCTGAATAAACCGTCGCTCTTGCCGGTTTCATCAGAGCTTTCTTTATTTTTCCGCCTTCTTCGCGTCCAGGAAGGAGGAGATTTTTTCCAGGGTGTCCGGCACCATCTCCACGATCCGGTCGGCGGTGGAGCTGGCAGGCTCCGGCACGCTCATCATACGGACATTGCCGTCCTTCACCACCAAAAAGCAGATGGGAGTCACCTTCACACCACCGCCGGCGCCGCCGCCGAAGGGGTTCTCCGGGCCGCCCTTTTTGTTGGCAAAATCAGACCCGCCGCCGGCAAAGCCCACGCTGACCTTGCTCACGGGGATGATGGTCACGCCGTCCGGGGTCGTGATGGGTTCTCCGATCACGGAATTGACATCCACCATTTCACGGATTTTCTGGATGGTGGTCTCCAGCATATTAGGAAGTTTCTGGCTCATTTTGTGCACCGCCTTTGCGTTTATTCTTAATTTTAATGAATACAATGAGGGCCCGGATTCCGTATACCACTCCCAGGCTCAGCACCCTCCCAAGGGTGATGGTGAGCTTAAGCCGGGCAAAAACCGTGGTTTCCTCGGAGGTAAAGTCGCACTGGACTTCCAGATCCCGCTTTTTGATGACGAACCAGCGGTCCAGTCTGGGCACCAGATTGCCCAGAGCCGCCCAGGCCCGGCCGTAATTCTCCGCCAGATCGCAGGGGTCCCCTCCGGCCAGTGTGACGCGAAATTCCAGCCGGTCCACCCGCAGCCTGCGGCGAAAGCCATTGAGCATATCCACGCCGACCTTCACCAGGGGAAGAAAGTCCCGGACGCTGCCGCCCTTTTCCTTTTTTTCGGTCGGGGACCCCTCCGCCTTCTGCGGGGACGGCTGTCTGTCCACCTGGGTCTCCGGCGGCTTTGCGGGATTATCCGGCTCCCGCGCCTCCGGCGGGGGCGTTTTCGGCTTCGGCGCTTTTTTCTTCCGGGGATAGATGGTCCCCCGAAGGGGGCCCAGGACCCAACGAACCAAGGGGCCCTCTTCGCCATATTTCACATCCACACCCAGGGGGATGGCTCCAATCAGAAGCAGAACCCCCAGGGCGATCAGCCAGCCCATTTCAGTTCTCCTCCGGAGGTGTCTCCGGATCTATGGGTTCGCCAAAGGCGATCTTGTCAATGGGCGGAAGCTCTTCCAGGGAGCTCAGGCCGAAGGTTCTGAGAAAGTCCGGGGTGGTCTTATACTGGATGGGGCGGCCGGGGACGTTCAGCCGCCCCGCCTCCTCGATGAGTTTCTTGTTTAAAAGGGCCGCCACACTGTAAGCGCTGTCCACGCTCCGGATCTGCTCCACCATGGCCTTGGTGGCCGGCTGGTAATAGGCGATAATAGTCAGGGTTTCAAGCTGGGAGGAGGAGAGCTTGGGCGGTTTGCGGGTTTCCAGAGCCTTTGTGACGTAGTCCGCCATTTCTCCGGAGGATACCATCTGATATCCCTTTTCCAGCTTGAGAATACGGATTCCCCGGCGATGGAAGGCGTATTCGTCCAGGAGGGCGTCGGCAGCCTTTTCCACCTCGTCCTCGTCCGTCTCCAATGCCGCCGCCAGACGGCCAAGGTCCATCCGCTCCCCAGCAGCAAAGAGAATGGCCTCAATGGCGCGCTGCAGCTGTTCAATTTCCATTTGCGGTCATCTCCCTCTTTTCCTTCTCATCCAGCAGCCGGACGTTGGGGTTTTCTCCGTTGACGTCGTCCTCCAGGGTGACGGAATTGGTCTTGCACAAATCCAGAATCGCCAGGAAGGTCGCCACAATCTCCGACCGGCTTTTATTGCCCCGGAAGAGATTTTTAAGCCTTTCCACCCCTCGCAGCAGGAGCTGGCGCAGGACTTCCCCGGCCTTGCGGCCCACGGGATAGGGCTCCTTGCCCACAATCCCTTTAAAATTCGTGGCGGGCGGCGGAAGCTGACGGCC
>DETX01000114.1 GCA_002362145.1 Clostridiales bacterium UBA3277 | reverse complement strand
ACAGAAATCCGTCTCATTATGATCTTCATATAAAAAACTTCAATTCAGCGAATTAAAGTTTTTTATTGAATATCAGTATGAAAAGCCGGGGCCAGGTTCACCGCCTGAGCCCAGTTGCCATGATAGAACGCAAGAAGCGCCTGGTTTTTTAACCAGGCGCTTCTTGCGTTTTAATTGGTTTATTTAAAATACTTGACGGCGGCTTCGAACATCCGGATGTTGTATTCACCGGGGACGTTCTTGTAAAGTCCGCTGCCGATCCGTTCGCTGTGGCCCATCTTGCCAAAGACCCGGCCGTCGGGGGAGGTAATGCCCTCGATGGCGTACAGAGAGCCGTTGGGATTGAAGCGCACATCGGCGGTGGGGTTACCATCCAGGTCCACGTACTGGGTGGCAATCTGACCATTGGCCGCCAGCTTTGCGATCAGCTCCTCGGATGCCAGGAATTTGCCCTCGCCGTGGGAGATGGGCACGTTTACGATGTCGCCCACGTTCATCAGGCTCAGCCAGGGGGACTTGTTGGAGGCAATTCGGGTCCGGACGATCCGGCTCTGGTGCCGAGAAATGTTGTTGAAGGTCAGGGTGGGGCAGGTCTCGTCGGTGTCGATGATCTTGCCGTAGGGCACCAGACCCAGCTTGATGAGGGCCTGGAAGCCGTTGCAGATGCCGCACATGAGGCCGTCCCGGTCATTCAGCAGCTCCATAACCCGCTCTTTAATGGCGGCGTTGCGGAAGAAGGCGGTGATAAACTTGCCGGAGCCGTCGGGCTCGTCGCCGCCGGAGAAGCCGCCGGGGATAAAGACCATCTGAGCATCCTGTAATTCCCGGGCGAACCGGTCCACACTGCGGGAAATACCGTCGGCGGACAGGTTATTGATGACGATGATCTCGGGCTCTGCTCCGGCGTCCCGGACGGCCTTGGCGGAGTCATACTCGCAGTTGGTGCCGGGGAAGGCGGGAATCAGGACCTTGGGCCGGGCGGACTTGACAGCGGGAGCCTTCCGCTCCACAGCCTCAAAGGAGAAGGCCTTCATGGGCATATCCCGGGTGGGAATGTTGCAGGAGTACACGGATTCCAGCTTATTTTCGTAGGGGGAGAGCACCTGGCTCTGGGAGAGGGTTTCGCCGCCGAAGGAGAAGCTGCCGTCGGTGGTCATGCCGATCACCCGGCCCACGGTGCCCTGGGCCATTTCCAGAACAAAGGAGGCGTAGCTGTAGCCGAAGAGCTCCTCCAGGGAGATGCCGTCGAAGGCCACGCCAAGACCGTTTCCGAAGCCCATCTTCATGGCCGCCTCGGCGATGCCGCCCATGCCGGGGGTGTAGCAGGCCACGGCCTTGCCAGAGCGGAGAAGCTCCGTGACAGTTTCAAAATTGCGCAGGAGGGAGGCGGTCTCCGGCAGACCGTTTTCATCATAGTCGGTGGTCAGCAGGCAGACCTTGTGGCCGGCGGCCTTAAACTCGGGGGAGACCACATCGCATGTCTTGCCGGTGGTCACGGCGAAGGACACCAGGGTGGGGGGCACATCCAGCTTCTCGAAGGAGCCGGACATGGAGTCCTTGCCGCCGATGGCGCCGATGCCCAGGTCCATCTGGGCCCGGAAGGCGCCCAGCAGCGCCGCCATGGGCTTGCCCCAACGGGCGGGGTCCTTGCCCAGCCGCTCAAAATACTCCTGGAAGGTCAGGTAGGTGTCCTGGAAGGAGGCGCCGGTGGCGATGAGCTTGCACACGGACTCCACCACCGCCAGATAGGCCCCGTGGTAGGGGCTCTTTTCGGTGATGAAGGGGTTGTAGCCGAAGGACATGAAGGAGCAGTCGTCGGTGTGCTTTTTCTCCACGCTGATCTTCTGGACCATGGCCTGGATGGGGGTGAGCTGATGCTTGCCGCCGAAGGGCATGAGCACCGTGCCCGCGCCGATGGTGGCGTCAAAGCGCTCAGACAGGCCCCGCTTGGAGCAGGTGTTCAGATCGGAGGCAACGGCCAGGAAATTCTCGGAGAAGGAACCGGTGACGGTCTTGGGGCAGCTCTCAGCCTTGGCGGAGGACACGGTGATGTGCTTGTCCGCGCCGTTGGAGTTGAGGAAGTCCCGGCTGATGTCGCAGATGGTATTGCCGTTCCAATTCATGACCAGCCGGGGGCTCTCGGTGACCACGGCCACGGCTACGGCGTTCAGGTTTTCGGAAGCGGCCAGCTCCAGGAACCGGTCCACGTCCTTCTGCTCCACCACCACGGCCATCCGCTCCTGAGATTCGGAGATGGCCAGCTCCGTGCCGTCCAGGCCCTCGTACTTCTTGGGGACCTTATTTAAGTCGATGGTCAGGCCGTCGGCCAGCTCGCCGATGGCCACGGACACGCCGCCGGCGCCAAAGTCGTTGCAGCGCTTGATGAGCCGGGAGGCCTCGCGATTGCGGAACAGCCGCTGGAGCTTCCGCTCCTCGGGGGCGTTGCCCTTCTGAACCTCAGAGCCGCAGGTTTCTACCGACTGGGTGTTGTGGGCCTTGGAGGAGCCGGTGGCGCCGCCGATGCCGTCCCGGCCGGTGTTGCCGCCCAGCAGAATCACTACGTCTCCGGGGACGGGCCGCTCCCGGCGGACATTTTCCGCGGGGGCGGCGGCGATGACCGCGCCGATCTCCATCCGCTTGGCGGCGTAGCCGGGATGGTAAATTTCATCCACAATGCCGGTGGCCAGGCCAATCTGGTTGCCGTAGGAGGAGTAGCCCGCGGCAGCGGTGGTCACCAGCTTCCGCTGGGGCAGCTTGCCGGGGATGGTTTCGGAGATAGGCGTCAGTGGGTCCGCCGCGCCGGTGACCCGCATGGCGCCGTAGACATAGCTCCGACCGGACAGGGGGTCCCGGATGGCGCCGCCGATGCAGGTGGCCGCGCCGCCGAAGGGCTCGATCTCCGTGGGATGGTTGTGGGTCTCGTTCTTAAACAGCAGCAGCCAGGGCTCGGTGACGCCGTCCACGGTGACATCGATCTTGACGGTGCAGGCGTTGATCTCCTCACTCTCGTCCAGCTTGTTGAGCTTCCCATGGGCCCGGAGGTATTTGACGGCCACGGTGGCCAGATCCATCAGGCAGATGGGCTTGTGGGTTCGGCCCAGCTCCTCCCGGACGGCCAGATACTGATCAAAGGTCTTTTGCAGCAGCGCGTCCTCAAAATGGACGCTGTCAATGACGGTGCCGAAGGTGGTGTGGCGGCAGTGGTCGGACCAGTAGGTGTCGATCATCCGGATCTCGGTGATGGTGGGGTCCCGCTTCTCCTCCCGGAAATACTGCTGGCAGAAGGTGATGTCGTCCAGGTCCATGGCAAGGCCATACTGGGCAATGAATCCTTCCAGACCGGCCCGATCCAGCGCCGTAAAGCCCTCCAGAGTGGCCACGGTGGTGGGAATGGCGTAGCTGATTGCCAGGGTCTCAGGCTTCTCCAGGGAGGCCTCCCGGCACTCCACCGGGTTAATGACGTACTTCTTGAATTCCGCCAGCTCTGCCTCCGTCAGGGCCCCGTACAGGGCGTAGACCTTGGCGGTGCGGATCAGAGGCCGCTCCCCCTGGGAGATAATCTGGATGCACTGGGCGGCGGAGTCCGCACGCTGGTCGAACTGACCGGGCAGGGACTCCACGGCGAACACATAGGCCCCGGGCACGTCCATGGAGGCGGCGGCATTGTCCAGCTGGGGCTCGGAGAAAACGGTCTTTACGGCGTAGTCAAAGAGCTCCTGGGTGATGTTTTCCGCGTCGTAGCGGTTGAACAGGCGGATATTCTGAAGGGTGGTGATGCCCAGCAGATTTTTCGCCTCGCTGAGCAGACCCTGGGCCTCGTTGTCGAGACCTTTTTTCTTTTCTACAAATACACGATAAACCATGTTGTGTCCTCCTTACAGGCAGGTATCCTTCAGGGATTGTTCCAGAAGCGTCCTTTGTATTTCTGCCACATTGGTGGGGGCGTCGGGATCGCCGTGCCGGACGGCCCGCTGGCTCCAATACAGGGCTTTTCCCAGATCCTGCTGGACACCCAGGCCCCGCCAGTAGAAATAGCCCACCTGGCACTCTGCCAGGGGATAATTCTGCAAGGCCAGCTTCATGTGACCGGCAAAGCAGGAGGCGTAGTCGCCCTTGAGGTAGAATTCGTCAATCAGCCGGTTGCACTGGTGAAAGGCAGGGCAGTCGGCATAGGTATGCCTTTTTTCGGGCTGAGGGGCGGCCAGAGCCCGCTGGCCGATGTCAGACCGGCGGTAGGCATTTTCGAACACGACGCCGTCGGACAGCCGGTAGGCCTCCCGGATGGCATCCTCCAGGGTGTCCGCTACGGCGGTGGTGCCGGTGACCCGGCCGCCGGAGGTGAGAAGCTGACCATTTTCCAGCTTGGCCCCGGCCACATAGGTGTGGGCGGCGGCCTCCTCGGTCATAGTGATGGGGAAGCCCTTCTTGTAGGAGACAGGATAGCCGTTGGATGCCTGAATGACACAGCAGGCGTATTTATCCGCGAACTTCACTTCCGTGTCGGCCAGAGTGCCGTTGGTGGTTGAGCGCATGATGGTCAGCAGATCCCCCTCCAGCAGGGGCAGCACCACCTGGGTCTCCGGGTCGCCGAAGCGGCAGTTGTACTCGATGACCTTGGGGCCGTCGGGGGTGATCATCAGACCGAAATACAGGCAGCCCTGGAAGGTCCGGCCCTCCGCGTTCATGGCGGCAATGGTGGGCAGGAAGATCTCCTCCATGCAGGTTTGGGCAACTTCGGGGGTGTAGTAGGGGTTGGGGGCCACGGTGCCCATGCCGCCGGTGTTCAGGCCGGTGTCGTGGTCTCCGGCCCGCTTGTGGTCCATGGAGGACACCATGGGCTTGACCACGTGCCCATCGGTGAAGGCCAGCACGGAGACCTCCGGGCCGGTGAGGAATTCCTCGATGACAATGTGGTCGCCAGACTTGCCAAAGACGTGGCCCTCCATCATGTCTCGGACGGCGGCTTTGGCCTCCTCCCGGGTGGCGGCGATGATGACACCCTTGCCCAGGGCAAGGCCGTCGGCCTTGATGACCGTGGGGATGGGGGCGGTCTCTAAGTAAGCAAGGGCCTTTTCCATATCGTCAAAGACCTCGTACCGGGCGGTGGGGATGCCGTACTTTTTCATCAGGTTCTTGGAGAAAACCTTGCTGCCCTCGATGATGGCGGCGTTGGCCCGGGGGCCGAAGCAGGGGATGCCCGCCTCTTCCAGGGCGTCCACGCAGCCTAAGACCAGGGGATCGTCCGGGGCCACCACGGCGTAGTCGACCTGATTTTCCACGGCGAAGGAGACAATCTTGTCGATCTGCGTGGCCCCGATGGGGACACAGGTCGCGTCAGCGGCGATGCCGCCGTTGCCGGGAAGGGCGAAGATTTCCGTAACAGAGGGGTTCTTTTTCAGACACTTAATGATGGCGTGCTCTCTGCCGCCGCCGCCAACAACCAATAATTTCATGGGAAAGACCTCCTTTTTATGGCTTTCAATAAAACACCCATAGGGGGCGGCGAAAACCGTCCCCTATGGCATGAAGGATTAGTGATGGAACAGCCGCATTCCGGTGAAGGCCATGGCAATGCCCAGCTTGTCGCACTCGGCAATGACCAGGTCGTCCCGGATGGAGCCGCCGGGCTCGGCCACGTAGTTGACGCCGGAGGCATAGGCCCGCTTGATGTTGTCGGCGAATGGGAAGAAAGCGTCGGAGCCCAGGGAGACCCCCCGGATGCCGGAGAGATAGGCCTTTTTCTCTTCCTCGGTGAGCTTTTCCGGGCGGACGGTGAAGTAGTTCTGCCAGATGCCCTCGGCGCAGACATCCTCCTCGTTGCCGTTGATATAGCCGTCAATGGCGTTGTCCCGCATGGGACGGCCCAGATCCTCCCGGAAATGAAGGCCCAGGACCTTGGGATGCTGC
>DETX01000062.1:496-6056 GCA_002362145.1 Clostridiales bacterium UBA3277 | reverse complement strand
TGAATATCAGTATAAAGCACACTGGGGCGGATGAGGTGGGCTCTCTTCATTTGAACTGGTTCAAAACTTTCACGACCTCACCCGACCTCGCTGCGCTCGGCCACCCTCCCCAAAGGGGCGGGCTTTTTACTTATTCTGATGATGGTCTTAAAATATTTTGTAATTCCTATTGACAATCACGTAACTGTGTGATATTATCATCTCATCCGATAAGGGATTTGAAATGGAGGTTATTCCCATGCAGTGGACCCTTCCCGGCACCACCCTCACCGCCCCCATGGAGGAGGCCGAACAGACCGACGCCCTGTTCCGCTCCCTCTTTCTGGCCGGCGGCCTCACCCTCAGCCAGGTGGCCAGCATCACAGGGCTGGAACCCTACACCATCCAGAACTGGGTCAGGCGGGGCTTCCTGGCGCCCCCCGTCCGCAAGCGATACACCATGGAGCAGGTGTGCCGCCTCATCAACATCAACCTTCTGCGGGGCATCCTGCCCCTGGAACAGATCCTCAACCTCATGCGCTACCTCAACGGCGACCTGGCCGACGAGAGCGACGACCTGGTGGACGACACCATGCTCTACTTCCAATTCGTCATCCTGGCCGCCCACGCCCGGTCCCTCCGGGAGGACAATCTGGATGAGGCACTGGATGCCGTCACCGAGAGCTACCGGGAGAGCGTAGAAGGGGCCCGGGAGAAGCTCAAGCAGGTGCTGAAGGTCATGCTCCTGACCTGGCAGGCAAACTGTCTCAAGGCCCGGGCCGACAATCTTCTTGCCGCCCTGGGAAAACTCTGAATCAAAAAAGGAGAATTGCAACATGGATGAAAACGGAACCTATTCCTGGCCTGGGAACCAGCCCAAGCCCCAAAAGCCCTCCCGGAATTTGAAACGCACCGGCAAGACCATCCTGGCGGTGGCCCTGGCCCTGGTGCTCCTGGCCGCCGCCGGAACCTGCTTTTACACCGTGGACGACAAGCAGCAGGCCGTGGTGACCACCTTCGGCAAGGTCACCGGCGTCACCGACGCCGGCGTCCACTTCAAGCTCCCCCTGGGCATCCAGAACGTCCAGAAGGTGGACGTGAATGTCTACCAGAAAATCGAGTTGGGCTACGACAGCACCCACGGCAGCGACTTCAACGAGAGTGAAAGCGCCATGATCACCGGCGACTACAACATTGTCAACGTGGACTTCTTCGTGGAGTACAAGATCTCCGACCCGGTGCAGTACCTCTTCTCCTCTAACGACCCGGAGCTGATCCTGAAAAACCTCATCCAGAGCCAGGTCCGTAATGTGGTGGGCTCCTCCAGCGTGGACGCGGTGCTCACCGACGGCAAGGAGGACATCCAGCGCCAGGTCAAGGAGCTGGTCACCACCATCCTCAGCCAGTATGACATCGGCCTGAGCCTGGTGGATGTGAAGATCCAGGACGCCGAGCCCCCCACCCAGGAGGTCATCGAGGCCTTCAAGAACGTGGAGACCGCCAAGCAGAAGGCCGAGACCGTCATCAACGACGCCAAGGCCTACCAGAACGCCCAGCTTCCCAAGGCCCAGGCCCAAGCCGACAAGCTGACCCAGAACGCCGAATACCTGAAGCAGAAGCGGATCAACCAGGCCGTGGAGCAGGTGGCCATGTTTGAGGCCATGTACGGCCAGTACGCTCAGAATCCCGGCATCACCCGGTCCCGGATGTACTACGAGGCCGTGTCCCAGGTCCTGCCCGATGTGAAGCTCTATATCAGCACCGGCTCCGACAGCGCCTCCCAGGTTCAGATGCTTCTGCCCCTGGAGAGCCTGGTGGATTCCGGTGAAACCCCCCAGGAGGTGGAGTAAGCCATGAAAAAAAGCGCCATTGTGATTATCGTCCTGCTCCTTGTGGCTGTGCTGGCCGCGGGCTGTCTGTTTACCGTCCGGGAGAATGAGTACGCCTGCACCGTCCGGTTCAGCAAGATCATCAGCACCACCGCCGAGCCGGGCCTGCACTTCAAGGTCCCCTTCGTGGACAGCGTGAAGTATTTCTCCAAGGCCACCCAGCTCTACGACATCCCCCCTTCCGAGGTGCTGACCTCCGATAAGCAGAACATGACCGTGGACTGCTACATCCTCTGGTCCATCTCCGACCCCAAGCTCTTCTACCAGACTCTGGGCTCCAAGAGCGTGGCCGAGCAGCGGCTGGACGCCCTGACCTACAATGAGTTGAAAACCGTCATGGGCACCCTGGCCCAGGCGGACATCATCAACATGGAGGACGGCGGCAAGCGCAACCTGATCTATGACAGCATCGCCACCGACGTGGACAGCCTGGCCAAGGCCTACGGCATCCGGGTGGAGGATGTGAAGATCAAGCAGTTCGACCTGCCCGAGAGCAACCTCAACGCCGTCTACGGACGGATGATCTCCGAGCGGAACCAGATGGCCGAGAAGTACACCGCCGACGGCAACTACGAGGCCTCCATCATCCGCAACAATGTGGATAAGCAGGTGAACATCCTGGTGTCCGACGCCCAGGCCGCCGCCGCCAAGCTGGAGGCCGAGGGCGAGGAGGAATATATGCGTCTGCTGGCTGAGGCCTACGACAGCCCCGACAAGCAGGACTTCTACACCTTCTCCCTGGCCCTGGACGCCCTGAAGGCCAGCCTCACCGGCAGCGAAAAGACCGTCATTCTCGACGGCAGCTCCGAGCTTGCGCAGATTCTCATGGGCGCCGAATAAGGTAACCTGTCTCAAAAAAATCAGCGGGCCCCCCGGCCCGCTGATTTTTTTCGAATTTTCCCTTGGTTTTTTCCTGGTTTTTCACATTCTCTCTTTACGAACGGAAAATTTTGTTGTACAATAGCCGATAGAACGCATCAGCCGATGAAGAGATAGAGGAGGTGGGGCCATGGCCTGTCTCAAATGCGGCAGGGATACGGCGGAGGGTCAGGTGTTCTGCCCCGACTGCCTCGCCCAGATGACGCGCTACCCCGTCCAGCCCGGCACCATCATCCAGATCCCCAACCGGAAATCCTCCGCCCAGCGGCGCACGGCCAAGCGGCGTTCCCTGACCCCGGAGGAGCAGGTGAAGCTCCTGCGCGCCCGGCTGCGGACGCTGACGGTGCTGTTTCTTGTGGTGCTGCTTTTGGCGGTGGGCTCCTCGGCCCTGGTGATCCGGGCGCTGGTCCGGCGGCGGCTGCCCACGGGGCAGAATTATTCCTCGACGAACATCTCCACCATCAGCACCTCGGAAAGTGTTTCACGTGAAACATCCACCGGCACACCCTGACGCGTGTTTCACGTGAAACATGGAAGGAGAAAGAAATGGGTAAGATAATCGCAGTGGTAAACCAGAAGGGCGGCGTGGGCAAGACCACCACCGCCGTCAATCTGACGGCTGCCCTCCACGACCTGGGAAAAAAAGTTCTGCTGTGCGACTTTGACCCCCAGGCCAACGCCACCTCCGGCCTCGGCGTGGAGAAACGGAAGATCAAATACAGCGCCTACGACGTGACCCTCAACGGCGTCAGTCCGGAGCTGGCCATCGTCCACACGAAATTCGGCGACGTCCTCCCCTCGGACAGCAATCTCGCCGGAGCGGCGGTGGAGCTCATCGCCGCGGACCACCGGGAGCTCCAGCTGGACAAGGCCCTGCACACCGTCCGGGATCAGTACGATCTGATTCTCATCGACTGTCCCCCCTCCCTGGAGCTGCTGACCCTCAACGGTCTCTGCGCTGCCGACGCCATTTTGGTGCCGGTCCAGTGCGAATACTACGCCCTGGAGGGCCTCAGCGATCTCATGGGAACATTGCGGATGGTAAAGCGCCGGTTAAATCCCCGGCTGGAAATCTTCGGCGTGGCCCTGACCATGTTCGACGGCCGGACGAATTTCAGCAACCAGGTGGCCCAGGAGGTCCGGCGGCACTTCCCCGGGAAGGTGTTCACCTCGGTGATTCCCCGGAACATCCGCCTGGCGGAGGCCCCCAGCCACGGCCTGCCCATCACCGCCTACGACCGGCTCAGCCGGGGGGCGGTGGCCTACCGGGCCATGGCCGAGGAAATTGTGAAGAAGTTATAGTCAGGAAGCTCTGATTCAATCAGCGAGAGCAGATGCCGAGAGATTTTGGCTCAAGCGAAGGTTCAGGAAATCGGGGAATACTGGGATGTATTTCCGATTTTCTGAACCGCACGATTGGGGCAAAAGATCCGGCAGCTGCCGAAGGTGATTGATTCAGAGTTTCCAAAGAAAGGAAGATTACATGGCAACAAGCAAAGGTCTGGGCAAGGGCCTGGGCGCCCTGCTGGGCGACTATACCGACGAGCCCCAGGACAGCGGTCCCTACAAGCTGCTGCCGATTTATAAGGTAGAACCCAATCCCGACCAGCCCCGGCACGAGTTTGACGAGGAGGAATTGCAGGCCCTGGCGGATTCCATCGCCGTCCACGGGGTGATTCAGCCCCTGACGGTCCGGGAGACGGGCTCCGGGTACTACCAGATCATCGCCGGAGAGCGGCGCTGGCGGGCGGCCAGGCTGGCGAATTTGAGCGACATTCCGGCGGTAATCATTGAAGCCGACGACAAGAAGGCCATGGAGCTGGCCCTGATTGAAAATTTGCAGCGGCAGGACCTAAACCCCGTGGAAGAGGCCCTGGGCTACCAGTGTCTCATTGAGCAGTACGGCCTGACCCAGGAGGACGCCGCCAAGCAGGTGGGCAAGTCCCGTCCCGCCGTGGCAAACGCCCTGCGGCTGCTGGGATTGTGCCCCCAGGTGCTGGACCAGCTCAAGTCCGGGGCCATCACCGCGGGCCACGCCCGGGCCATTCTCACCCTCCGGGACGAGAAAAAGCAGCAGGAGGCGGTGAAAAAGATCATCGCCCTGAGCCTCTCCGTCCGTCAGACGGAGACCCTGTGCAAGAACATGGCCAAGGAGCCTGCCCCCCAAAAAGAGGAAGTATTCCAGGTGGACTATGTGGCCGAGTGCGAGAAGCAGCTCAGCCGCCATCTGGGCCGGGGGGTCAAGATCGTCAGCGGCAAGCGCAAGGGCCGCTTTGAGCTGGAATTCTACGGTCAGGAGGACCTGCAAAATCTGCTGGACACCCTGATGACCATCCAAAAGTAAGGAGTGACTTCCATGAAAAAGAGACTGTACAAATCCAAGACCGACAAAAAAATTGACGGCGTCTGCGGCGGCATTGCCGAATATTTTAACATCGATTCCACCCTGGTCCGGCTGGCCTGGGTGATCTTTTCCCTGATGGGCGGCAGCGGCATTGTCTGCTACATCATCGCCATGATCATCATTCCCGACCGGCCCAACGGAACCATCGTGGACGCCGACTAAAAATTTAAGTTTTCATGATCTAAAGGAGAGGTAATATGCTGGACATCAAAAGAATCAAGGAAAACCCCGAGGGGGTAAAGGCCGGGCTCAAGGCCAAGGAAGTAGACTGCGACGCCATTGTGGACCGCATTCTGGAGCTGGACGCCAAAATCCGGGCCCTGAAAACCTCCTCCGAGAGCCGCACGGCCCAGAAAAACAAGCTGGCCAAGGAAAACGGCAAGCTCTTCGGCATGAAGAAGAAGGCGGA
>DETX01000062.1:0-220 GCA_002362145.1 Clostridiales bacterium UBA3277 | reverse complement strand
CTTCGGCATGAAGAAGAAGGCGGAAAAGGCCGGTGAGGACGTATCCAACCTGGACGCCCAGATTGAGGCGAACAAGGCCGCCTCCCTGGCTCTGGACGCAGAAAACGCCCAGGACACGGCCCTTTTAAAGGAGCTCTCCGCCGAGTACCGCACGGATATGCTGAGCCTGCCCAACCTGCCGGACCCCGACCTGCTTCCCGGCGGCAAGGAGAACAACCAG
>DETX01000028.1:11180-17640 GCA_002362145.1 Clostridiales bacterium UBA3277 | reverse complement strand
AAGTCTTTTATTGAATATCAGTATTAGAAAGTCGCCACGTCCGGTTCGGCGGGAGGGGCGTTCTTTTCTATGGACAGAGCAGTGAGCATGGGGCCCGCCTCTCCTTTGTACAGGCGGTGCTTTTCACAGCTGACCTTAGCCGTGACCATGACCCAGGACCGGGATTCCAGCTCCGCCGCCTGGGCATACCGGCAGGGAATGCCGCAGAACTGGATATCCTGGACGCAGCAGGTCATGACAAACCGGCCGGGGGCAAACATCCCGTTTTTATCCCGGCGGAGCATGGCCACCTGGGCCTTGAAATTCACGGTCTTTCCGTCGTATTTCTGAGGTTCCTCGGAGACGTCCCGATACCACAGGGCGTAGTCCTCGTCCTTAATGGTGATCACCGGGGCCTCCATGTCCCAGGGCAGAGGGTCCTCGATGGTGTCCGGGGCGGTGGTGCCGTCGGTATAGTCGTAGAGGATGTCCACATTCCGGTTGGCCGCCCGGGCCAGCTTATGGAAGGGCATCACATCCGTCCCGGGCTCCAGGCGGTTGAAGGCGATCATCTGGGCCCCCACCAGCTTGTCCATGACCAGATTGCGCATATTGGCGTTGTAGGCCAGGATGGTGGTGGAATCGGCGAACATGATCTCCTGGGCCACTGCCCAGTTCTCCGGGAAGCGCATATAGAGGTCTCCCACCTGCTGCATCCCGTTGAGCTCCGCCACCACCCGCTCGGCCTTGTACTTTTTGGCAAGGTCGCTGAGCTCCTTCGTGGTGACGGTTTTCTGGTCCAGAACCTCCAAATAGACGTTTTTCCCGGGGTAGGTGGAGAAGTCATACTCCTCCTCCCCCTCTTCAAAGACCAGAAGCAGGGTTTTCTCACCGGAATTAAACCGGGGGTCCTCCAATGTCTCCTGGATAAATTTGGTCTTGCCGGAATCCAAGAAGCCTGTAAAGGCATATACCGGAATCTGCTGCATAGTTACACCCCAAACAATTTCTCGATGCCCGCCTCATCCAGCTTGGAGCCGATGACGCATAGCTTGCCGGTCACGTCGGCAGCGCCGGTGCGGACGTTAAACTCTCCGGGCACATAGTCAAAGTGAATCCAGGGGCCGTCAGCGGCGGGAAGGATGCCCTTGGCTCTGAGGATCATGCCATACTTACCCTCGTCCAGCTCATGGAGGGCCTTCTCCACCGTCTCCCGGTCGAATTTCTTGGCCGTCTCGGTGCCCCAGGAGGTAAAGACCTCGTCGGCGTGGTGGTGGTGATGGTGGTGGCAGCCGCAGTGCTCATCGTGGTCGTGTTCTTCCTCATGGTCATGATGGCAGCAGTGTTCGTGCTCCTCGTCGTGATCGTGGTGATGGCAGTGCTCGTGCTCCTCGTCGTGATCGTGATGATGGCAGTGCTCATGCTCTTCGTCATGGTCGTGATGGCAGCAATGGTCATGCTCCTCATCATCATGATGATGGTGGTGCTCCTCTTCCTCGTCCTTGGCAGCCAGGCGCTCAAGCTCCATTTTGGCAAGCTCCGCGGCCAGGGAGGCCTTGCCCTCCATAGCGGCCAGCAGCTGCTCGCCCGTCAGCTCCGCCCAGGGGGTGGTGACAATGGTAGCCACCTGGTTATGCTCCCGCAGCATGGCCACGGCGGCATCCAGCTTCGCCTGGGGAATGGCGTCGGTCCGGGACAGGATGATGGTGGAGGCGGTCTCGACCTGGTTGTTGTAGAACTCCCCGAAGTTCTTCATATAGACCTTGACCTTCCCCGCGTCGGCCACCGCCACGGTATAGCCCAGGGTCACTTCGTCATTGGTGACCTTGTTCACCGCGCCGATGACATCGGAGAGCTTGCCCACGCCGGAGGGCTCAATGAGAATCCGGTCGGGATGGTACTCGGCGATGACCTGCTGAAGGGCCCGGCCGAAGTCGCCCACCAGAGAGCAGCAGATGCAGCCGGAGTTCATCTCGGTGATGTTGATGCCCGCGTCCTGGAGGAAGCCCCCGTCGATGCCGATTTCGCCGAACTCGTTTTCGATGAGGACCAGCTTCTGTCCCTGGTAGCCCTCGGCGATCATTTTTTTGATGAGCGTGGTCTTGCCAGCGCCCAGAAAGCCGGAGTAGATATCGATTTTTGTCATGATAAAATACACCTTCTGTATAAATTTTGTCCTGCCTTATATTATATCACCGCTTGTCAACCGCTACAAGGAAGTTTTTGTAAACTTATTTCCCGGGAAAATTCCCCCTCGCCGGGTTGTCCCGGGGCAGGCTCCCTGAAAAAATGATCTTCCGGCGGATTTCCCTTGATTTCGACACTGGAAAACCGTATCCTTAATTTGACAGGACATCCCCCATGCGACCTTCCTGCCGCCGCCGTTCCGGCTCCCCCCGGAACGGCGGTTTTTATGAAAACGCCGCCGGTAAAGTGCGGTGTTCGTAAGACAGTTAACAGGCATACACTGCTGTGTCTGTTCTTGTATTTTATCCTGTTTTGTGATACTATGGAACCGAACAGACCTACAAATCGGGATTTGTAGAGGAGTGAAAATTATGAATGGAAGACATTTGTTTCTTACATCTTGCGGCTTATCAAATGATATGAAAAAGAAATTTTTTGATGATATAGGAAAGCAACCCGAAGAGGTGAGAATACTTTATATCCCTACTGCTGGAATTGAAACGGATGGAGCAAGGGAGGGATTTGCAATATGTTTTGATGAACTTTCATTAATGGGAATTCGATATGAGAATATACTTGTATATAATCTCGAACTAATTCTTTCAAAAGATTACAAGAGAACATATTCGTCATATATTAAAGAACCTTTTATGATTACCAGGCTATTAACCGTTGAGGAATTGAAATCATTTGATGCTGTCTTTGTTAGTGGTGGAGAAAGTACTGTCCTTTGTCGTGAAATGGTCAGAACGGGATTTGATAGAATAATTGAAAAGGCAATTAATAATGGTCTTGTATATGTTGGAATAAGTGCTGGAAGTATGTATGCAGCGGGGAATTTGGATGATGGATTACATATTATAAATAATCCAATAATACCCCATTCGAATGGCACTAAACTCATGGAGGTGCCAAGTGATAGAGGTGAAATTCATCTTGCTGATGGACAAGCAGTTTATGTTGAAGGTGATAGCGTTAGCTTAATATAAAAAAATGAATGCCTCTACAAATTCCAGTTTGTCGAACAGGCAC
Organism: Clostridiales bacterium UBA3277; assembly: GCA_002362145.1. Taxonomy (GTDB): domain Bacteria; phylum Bacillota; class Clostridia; order Oscillospirales; family Oscillospiraceae; genus Faecousia. The sequence continues at coordinate 14,442 of DETX01000028.1, read as the reverse complement.
AAGGGCGCACTTCTATACGTGGTAACCCCCGTTTGTGCGCCCTGGGAGACTGAACGCCCCAGGCACCTGAATGTCCGGGGCGTTTTGCGGCGCTGCGTTACGAACAAGGGATTGCATCCCTTGCGCCGCTTTGCGGCTATCCCCCCCCAAGGCAAAAGGCGTGACCTCGAAAGTAACGCCTTTTGCTTATTATACTGTCTTACGAACACCCCGCCAACCGGCGGCGTTTTGCCTATGGCACGGGTATGAGAAGCATCTGCCCCGGGGCGGGCTCCGATTGAAGGGCGTTGGCCTGCCGAATGGCCTCCACCGTGGAGCCGGCGCTTTTGGCGATGTCCCACAGCCCCCCTGCCCCCGCCCGGCGGAGAATCAGGGATGGACGGGCCGGGTCCTTCTGCTTCACATCCCCCAGGGTCACCCCCGTCACCATGGGGATGCCCCGGCTGGCGCTGGCGGTGCAGTCCAGAGCCGTCTCCGACCGGAGCTGGAAGCCTCCGGGGCTGGGGATCACCTGAATTTCTCCGGGGCCGGGCAGCGCTGTGATCCGGCTGTCCTGGCTGGACGACAGACTCTGGCGGGCCTCCCAGCGGGCCGTGCCGGAGCGCAGGGCCCCGTCCTCCCCATAGAAGAGAACCTGGGCGGTTAGCGGCACTTCCAGCTCCACCCCGGTCTCGGTGGGTATCTCCCGGGGGAAATCCGGAAGGAGAACCACATCCACTGCCGTTCCCGTCTCACCGCCCAGGGTCTGCTCCCCGCTGAGGGTTTCCCGGCGGCTCTCCAGCAGCGCGGGGACCTCCAGGCTCTCCCGCTGGAGCTCCGTCTCCCGTCCGGGACTGTAGGCATCCTCCACCACCGTCAGGGGCTCCAAATCGCTGATGAGATACTGGGCCACCGCTCCGGCCTTCAGCCGCAGGCGGCCCTCGTCGCTGATCTCCGCTTCCAGGCTGGTCACCCCGGGCAGAAGCTCCGCCTGGGCGTCGGTGCTGTGCTCCTCCCGCAGCTCCGCGAACTGGGAGAAAGACAGTTCCGTATCCCAGCTTTGCAGGGAGCCCTCCCCGCTGCGGTAGAGGATGTGAAGCCGGCTGTTCCCCCGGAAAACCAGCTTTCCCGACAGGACCTTCCGCTCGGTGATCACCGGCTCCATCCGGTAATAGACGAGTTTGTCCGGTTGGGGAAGGGTGTCCGGCAGAGTCAGCTCCTCGTCTATGAGGAAGGTCTTTTCTCCCGCCTCCTTGGGAAGGCGCACGGGGTAAGTGTTTTGCAGCAGCTCCACGTCCCGGGTCTCACCGGCGGGCTGGGAGAAGGACCACGCCTTCGGTGCCCAGGCCTCCGCCAGAACGCCCATGCCCGCCCGGACCAGCAGCTTCCTGGGGGAGACGGACCGGGCGTCCACAAACCGGGTAAGACATTTCATGCGGATGTCCCCCTCCGGAGTATCCCCGGGCAGCTCCCACTGCATCTGGAAGGGAATCCAGCCGTCGATGCAGATTTCCCTGCCGCCGTCCTCCGGGGCGTAGAGGACCCACACCATCATGCCGCCGGTGAAGCCGATGCTGCCGCCCCGCCACTCCTTCCCCCGCTGGATGCACTGGCCCCAGGCGGCCAGGACCTTCCCCACGTCCGGCAGCCCGTCGGGAATCTGGATGGTCTGGGTCTGCTCACTGTTTTGAATCTCCCGGAGGACCGCGTCCAGGCAGGCAACATCTTTTTTCGCGAAATTCAGTTCCATCTCAGGATCACTCCTTATCCGTTTGTCCCTACAGTCTATGGCCCCCCGGACCCGATTATGTCCCGCTACCGCCGTCCCATAACAAAAAAGCCAAAAACCACCAGCCCCACGCCGCCGCAGAAGCAAATAAAAACGCTCTCCAGGCTGTGGCCGATCAACACCCCCAGGCCCAGGGCAATGAGGCAGCAGCCCTGGAGCTTGCTCTTCCGGCACATAAAAACACCCCCTGCACAGTCTATGCAGGGGGTGCGGGGGTGTTTCCCCCGGCCTGTTGAAACAGGCCGGGTCTCATTTTTCTTTGGCCTCAGCCGCCCAGGTAGGCCTTTTTCACCGCGTCGGAGCTGGCCAGCTCCGCGCCGGTGCCGCTGAGGGTGATCTTTCCGGTCTCCAGGACATAGGCCCGGTCGGCAATCTGAAGGGCCTTTCTGGCGTTCTGCTCCACCAGAAGGATGGTGGTGCCCGCGGCGTGGAGCTGCTTGATGATGGCAAAAATCTGATCCACCAGGATGGGGGCCAGGCCCATGGAGGGCTCATCGAGCATCATGAGCTTCGGATGGCTCATCAGGGCCCGGGACATGGCCAGCATCTGCTGCTCGCCGCCGGAGAGGGTTCCGGCGATCTGCTTGCGCCGCTCCTTGAGCCGGGGGAAGTAGGCAAACACCTTTTCCAGGTCCTCCTGGGCGGCCTGCTTGTGGATGTAAGCACCCATCTCCAGGTTCTCCTGGACGGTCATCTGCAAGAAGATCCGCCGTCCCTCGGGGACGTGGGCCAGGCCCGTGCGCAGCAGCTTGTAGGCGTCGGTATGGGAGATATCCTCTCCCAGGAAGGTAATGTAGCCGGAGCGGGGGTGCATCAAACCGGAGACGGTCTTTAATATCGTGCTCTTTCCGGCGCCGTTGGCGCCGATCAGGGCCACGATCTCGCCCTCTCCCACTTCGAAGGAAACGCCCTTGATGGCGTGGATGGCGCCGTAAAAGACGTGCATATCCTCGATCTTCAGCATGGCGTCAGTTCCCCTCCTTTCCCAGGTAGGCCTCAATCACCGCCGGGTCCGAACGGACCTCCTCCGGGGTGCCCTTGGCGATGATGCGGCCGTAGTTCACCACGGCGATGGCCTCGCAGACGTTCATGACCAGATTCATATCGTGCTCAATGAGGAAAATGGCGATGTGGAAGGTATCCCGGATGCGGCGGATCTGGTGCATGAGCTCCGTGGTCTCGCTGGGGTTCATACCCGCGGCGGGCTCGTCCAGCAGGATGATGGAGGGGTCCGTGGCCAAGGCCCGGACGATCTCCAGCCGGCGCTGGACGCCGTAGGGCAGGCTTCCGGCCTTCTTATCCCCCACGTCCGCCAGACCCATAAAGTCCAGCAGCTCCATGGCCCGGGCATTGGCCTGCTTTTCCGCCTTAAAGTAGCCGGGAAGATGGAGGAGAGACTCGGCAAAGCTGCATCGAATGGAGTTGTGCATACCCACCTTCACATTGTCCAGGGCCGACATATCCGTAAACAGGCGGATGTTCTGGAAGGTCCGG
>DETX01000028.1:9869-10876 GCA_002362145.1 Clostridiales bacterium UBA3277 | reverse complement strand
TCTGGAAGGTCCGGGCGATGCCCAGACGGTTTACCTTGCTGGTGGTCATGCCCTTGGTGTCCACGCCGTTGATCAGAATGGAGCCCCGGGTGGGCTGATAGACCGAGGTCAGCAGGTTAAAGATGGTGGTCTTGCCCGCGCCGTTGGGGCCGATGAGGCCGGAAATCTCGGTGGGGCCGATGGTGATGTTAAAGCCGTCCACGGCAGTCAGGCCGCCGAAGTCGATGCCCAGATTCCGGACATCCAGAACGGGCAGCTTATCCTTATCCTCCTCCCGCAGCAGGGTGTAGGAGGGGACCTTCAGCATATTGCGGGGATATTCATTAGCCATTGCCGCCCACCTCCTTCTTCCGGAAGAGCTTTTTCAGCAGCGTATTTTTGACTTTGTCTGTGAAAACGGACTGGGCCTCCTTGAACTTGGGGGACCAGGTGATGAGCATTACGAGAATCAGCACCACCGCGTAGAGAATCATCCGGTAATCCTGGAGAGAACGCATGGCCTCGGGCAGGATGTAGAGCACCGTGGCGGAGATAACGGAGCCCAGGATGTTGCCCATGCCGCCCAGAACCACAAAGACCAGGATGTTGATGGAGGTGTTGAAGTTAAACTTGGTGGCCATGACGGAGGAATAATTCAGGCCATAGAGGGCGCCCGCCATGCCCGCCAGGAAGGCAGACACCACAAACGCCTTCATCTTAAAGGTCATGACGTTGATGCCCACGCTCTCGGCGGCGATGCGGTTATCCCGGGCGGCCTTAATGGCCCGGCCTTCCTTGGAGTTAATCAGATTCAGCACGACAAACAGGGTAAACAGCACCAGCACGAAGCCCACCGGGAAGGTGGCAATGCGGGTAATGTGGGTGGCGCCCAGGGGGCCGCCTACAATCATTTTGCCGTCGGCGGCCAGGTGCACCGATTCTTCGTTCAGGGCAACGCGCAGGCCCTGGCCGTCCAAACCGACGTAGAGATTGCCGATGACGTTTTTCAGAATCTCGCCAAAGGCCAG
>DETX01000028.1:0-9543 GCA_002362145.1 Clostridiales bacterium UBA3277 | reverse complement strand
CCCATGATTCCCGCCATGACGCCTCCCATGGCCATCGCCAGCAGGAGCCGGGCTGTGGGATCTTCCACGGAGCTTTGCAGCGCCGCCGCGGCTACGATGCCGGTAAAGGCGCCCACGTTCATAAAGCCCGCGTGGCCCAGGCTCAGCTCACCGGAGACGCCCACCACCAGGTTCAGGGAAACCGCCAGCACAATGTAGGCACAAATGGGAATGAGCTGGCCCCGCATGGCGCTGCTCAGCTTCCCGGTGGCGGACAGGCTCTGCATAACCACGAAGCCAATCACCACAAGCAGGTATGTCAGAAGATTCCTGCGGGTATTCTTATTTTGGAGTTTTTTCTTCATACCCGCCACCTCAGACTTTCTCCTGAACCTGCTTACCCAGCAGCCCCGTGGGCTTGATGAGCAGGACCAGAATCAACACGCCGAATACGATTGCATCGGAGAACTGGTTGGGAAGATAGGCCTTGCTCAGGGCCTCAATGATGCCCAGCACAATGCCCCCCAGCATCGCCCCCGGAATAGAGCCGATGCCGCCAAACACAGCCGCCGTAAAGGCCCGGATGCCGGGCATGGCGCCGGTGGTGGGCATCAGGGTGGGAACCGTGGAGCACAGCAGAACACCGGCTACGGCGGCAAGGGCCGAGCCGATGGCAAATGTCAGGGAAATCGTCCGGTTGACGTTAATGCCCATGAGCTGCGCGGCGTCCCGGTCCTCAGAAACCGCCCGCATGGCCTTACCCACCCGGGTCTTTCCGGTGAACAGAGTCAGGCTCACCATCACCAGGGCGCTGATGATGACCGTTATGATCACTTCATCCGTAATCACCAGCCGCCCGTCAAAAAGAACAGTGGGCTGAAAATTCACAATGCTGGTGAAATTCTTGGGAGCCGAGCCCCAAATCAGCTGCGCCGCGTTCTGGAGGAAGTAGCTGACACCGATGGCGGTGATGAGCACCGCCAGACTGGGGGTTCCGCGCAGAGGCTTGTAAGCCAGTCCCTCAATGAGGATGCCAAGAAGCGTGCACACCACCACGGAGGCCAGCACCGATAGGAGCACCGGCAGTCCCAGGTAATTCGTGACACAGAAGGAAATATAGGCGCCAACCATAATAATGTCGCCGTGGGCAAAGTTCAGCATCTTTGCGATGCCATAGACCATGGTATAGCCCAGCGCGATGATGGCATAGACCGCGCCAATGCTGATGCCATTGATCAGGTGCTGCAAAATACCCATAAAAAACCTCTCTTTCTCAAAAGCCTATGGCGAAAGTCTCCTGGAAGGCTTCTGCCATAGGCCCTCGAGGAACTGCATATACAGCCATTGGGATGGGGGAAATCCCCATCCCGTTAGCTGTTATCGAATATGTGCTGTGTGCGAAGGATTTCGCTTACTTCTTGACGTAGACGCCGTTCACAACCTCCACGGCAGTGGGAACCTTGGAAACCATGCCGTTGGCATCCCAGGTCATGTCCGCGCCGGTCAGGCCGCTGAAGGTGGCGGTGCTGAAGTAGTCCATCAGCATGGCGCAAGCATCCGCAGGAGCGGTGGAGCCGTCAATGCCCTTCGCCTGGCAGCCGGCGTAAATGGCGTAAATCACGTCGTAGGCATCGGCAGCGAACTGGTTGGGGGTTTCGCCGCCGGTTTTCTCCTGATACTTGGCAACGAAGGACTTGGTGGCGTCATCCTCCGCATCCGCAGCGAAGGGGGTCATCATAATCAGGCCTTCCGCCAGGGAGGTGTCAAAGCCTTCCACGCTCAGGATGCCGTCCATGCCGTCGCAGCCCAGGAAGTCCGGGGCATAGCCCATGCTGGAGGCATTGTTCAGAACGACAGAGGCCTCGGTGGCGTAGATGGGCAGGAATACGAGGTCGCAGCCGGCTTCCTTGCACTTGGTCAGCTGGGTGTTCATCTCGCTGGCGCTGTCGGCGGTGAAGGAAGTGACAGCGGATTCCACAACGTTCAATCTCAGCTCAGCGGCCTTGGCCTGGAAGCTCTTCCAGATACCGGTGGAATAGTCGGTGGAGGAATCATAGATGACGCCGATGGTCTTGTCGGGCATCTGCGCGGCAATCAGCTCAGCGGAAGCGGCACCCTGGTTGGGGTCGGTGAAGCACATCTGATAGATGTTGCCGCCCTCCATGGCGATGGCTTCGGCGGAGCCGGAGGGGGTCATCATGAAGATCTGATCGTTGACCGCCTCGGGGGCAATGGACAGGCAGGGACCGGTGGTCACGGCGCCCGCGAATATCTGCATGCCCCAGTCCTTCAGGTTGTTGAAGCAGTTGAAGGCCTTCTCGCCGTCGTGCTCGTCGTCCTGAGCCTGGAAGTCGATCTTCAGGCCGGTGTCGCCGGCAGCCTCGTTGATTTCCTCAACAGCGATTTCCATACCAACGCGGACAGCCTGGCCATAGACGGCAGCACCGCCGGTAAGGGGGCCGCTCGTACCAATCTTCACAGCAGCGGGAGCGCCTTCCGTGGCAGCGGCGGTGGATTCGGTCGCGGGGGCGTCGGTCTTGCCACACCCGGCCAGAATGGTCAGCACCAGCGCGGCGGCAAGCATCAGAGCAAAAAACTTTTTCATGGGGAAACTCTCCTTTTCTCAAAAACTATAAAAAAACGGCTACTGCTGTAACCGTCTCTTTAACACCGTCAGGTATCCCGGTCACAGCGCGGTTTTCTTCCGCAGAGGATGCAATTTGGACACTGCCAAAAGTCGGGCAGTGTCCAAAAAGGGGATAATCCGTACAGAGGAGGCCGCCCCTGCCATGGCGCAGCGGCTGGTGTATCCGTTCATGGAAGCAGTAGCGAAAGTCGTCATGTCTGGGTTCTCCTCTCTGAAATATGGGTGTATTGTATCTCAGCGGGAGACATTTGTCAACGAGGAAAACACGACAGGATAATTTAACAATTTCGTAAAAAATTTGTACGCTATGCACAAAGCGCCGTCACTGCCCGTCCATGACCTGCTTGCAGGAGGCCAGAACCCGGCTCAAAACCGGTACACAGGTGTGGCTGCCGTAGCCGCCGTTCTCCACCACCACCACAAAAGCCAGGGGGTATTCCTCGTTTTCCACGAATCCGGCGAAGGTGGCGTTGGACTTCTGCCCCCCGCCCAGCTGGCTGGTGCCGGACTTGGCGCAGACCCGCAGTCCTGGAAAATTCCCGTCGCCGTAGCCGGAGGAGACGTTGTTGCGCATATAGCCCCGGAGGGTCTCGGCGACCTCCTGAGTCAGGATTCTTCCGGTTTTCACGGGCTCCGCCCCGTAGGTCTGCTCACCGCCGCTCCAGACCTCCGACACAAGGTAGGGCTCCACACCCTCGCCGCCCGACGCGATCTGGCCCATGAAGGTCATATACCGGGCGGGGTTGATGAGGTCCGTATGCTGGCCGATGCAGCTCCAGGCAAAAGAGACAATGCCCGCGTCCTCAATGTTGTAGTTTCCGGCGGCGGAGGTGACGCCGTCAAAGGAGATGGGCTTGGTCACGCCGAATTTCTCCACATAGGCCTTCATGTTCTTCCTGCCCACCTTCTCCGCCACCTGGGCGAAGGCACAGTTGCAGGAGTGCTGCAGCGCCTCCTTGAGGGTCTGGGTGCCGTGGGCCTTCTCGCAGGTCACGTCCTCACCGTCATACTCCCGCCTGCCCGTGCAGGTGAAGGTCATTTTCTCAATGCCCGGCACGCAGTCCAGGGCCGCGGCCGTGGTGACGATCTTAAAAATGGAGCCGGGTACATAGGCAGATTGCAGGAAGCGGTTTAAGTACACGCCGCCGTAGGCCTCCTCATCGGAAGAAAAGTCCGGTACATTGTCCGGGTCGTAGCTGGGGCTGGTGACGGCGCAGAGGATCTCGCCGGTCCTGTAGTTATACACCGCCACGGTCCCCTTCCGGCCGGCCAGGGCCTCATAGGCCGTGTTCTGGACCTGGGTGGAGAGGGTCAGCCGGGCATGGGCCCCCTCTCCGGTATTGTCAAATACGCCGTTCACCGGATCGAAGCCCGCCAGCTGGGCGGTGTAATGGGCCACAGCTCCGGCCTGGATGTAGCTCTTTCGGTCCCCCAGCCAGTGGAGGGTGGACTTTCGGGTGGTTTCGTTTTCCGCGTAGGTCCGGCCGTTGGAGAGGTCCAGCAGGGTGTTGCCGTCCCGGTCCGTCAGGATGCCGGTGCCCGCGTTGACCCCGTTATACAGGTGCGGAGAGCCCGGAAAGGACACCCACTGCTCACACTCCACGGCATACTCCGCCAGGAAAAACACCATGCCCAGAAATAAAATCAGCAGAAAGGCCCCCATGAGCCAGGTCCGCTTGGTGACGCGATTCATACCTTCGCCTCCTTATGGTGCTTGCTTAAGCGGATGGCAAAGCTGGCATTCTGCCGGGTGTCCACCGCCTTGACAAAGGCCAGCAGGCCCCAGGCGCCGATCATGCTGGTGCCGCCGTTGCTGACGAAGGGGAAGGTCACCCCGGTAAAGGGCAGCACGTCCACGGTGCCCAGGCAGTTTAAAATGGTCTGGATGACCAGCACACCGGCGGCGGTGCAGCCGCCGATGGAGTAAAAGCAGCTTCTGGCCTGCCGGGAGGACCGGATGGCAAAGAGGCCGAACACCTCCACGCACAGCACCGCCATCACCGCCACAATGAGGCCCCATTCCTCGCTGATGGTGCCAAACACAATGTCGGAGTCCGCGGCGAATACATATTGCAGCAGCCCTCCCTCCGGCCCCAGGCCGAAGAGGCCGCCGGAGGCGATGCACATCAGGGCCCGGGTCTGCTGGTAGCCGGAGAACTGGGGGTCCTCCCAGATGTGCCGCCAGGTGGAAAAGCGCTGGAGGGCGTGGGGCGCCACCTGAATGGCCAGAACACCGGCAAAGCCCAGGGCCGTAATGGCCAGGGCCACGGTGCCCATGCTGCCAGAGCGGAGGTAGGCGATGACCAGGAAGGCGCAGAAGAAAACCAGGGCCGTGCCGAAGTCATTCATCAGCGCCAGGAAGCCGCAGATGATGACGGAATAGCCGATGAACAAAATCAGGTTCCGCTTGTGCATGATCCGGTCCATGGTGGAGGCCCCGGCAAAGACGAAGCAGACCTTGCTCAGCTCCGAGGGCTGGAGGGACATTCCGCCTACGATGATCCAGTTTTTGGCGCCGTAATACTCCGTGCCGAAGGCCAAGGTGGCCGCCAGAAAGCCTACCCCCGCGATGGTGGCCAGATACCGGAACACCTTGGCCCGGTTCAGATCCCGCAGTGACCAGCCGATGATCAGGAAACAGGCCACGCCGATCACCAGGGCCATCAGCTGCTTCACCGTCTCCCCCGGGTCCACGGTAGAAAGGGCCGCCATGCCCAGTGTGGACAGGAAGAAGGCCATGGTCTCAATCTCAAAGGATTTTCGCCGGATGGAGCAGTAGAAGATGTACAGCACCCACTGGCAGACCATAATGCCGCCGAAGCCCAGAATGACGCTAAAAATATCCTCCTGCTTGCTGCGAAACAGGAAGCCCAGGAGCATGACACACTGCAAAATGGTCAAAAGCATCAGATTCGTCACGCTGTCCCAGCCGCTGGCAGCCTTGGTCCGAAGCTGGGCCTGGCGCTCCTCCTGGCGCTGGGTGATGGGCTGCAGCTGCATATCGATGCCGCCGATGGTGATCCGGTCGCTCTCCTGAACGGCGGAGATCTTTACCCGGCGGTCGTTGACATAGGTGCCGCTTTTGGAGCCCGCGTCCGATATGGTCCAGCTCCCGTCGTCGTACCGGGTCAGCACCGCGTGGTTCCGGGACACTGTGGGAAAGTTGATGGTCACGTCACAGCTTCCGCTGCGGCCGATGATATTTTCCCAGTGGGTCAGGGGGATCTGCTCCCCGCTGGGCAGGTTCAGCCAGGCCCAGATCTCCGGCTCCCGCCGGAAGGTCAGCAGAGGCAGCGCGCACCGCAAAAGCAGAAGTCCCGCCAGCACCGGCACAGCATACCGGGAAAAGCGGATGTATTCCATGGCCGCCTCTACCCGGTCCACGGCAAGCGTTCCCAGAAATTCTTCCATTTTCCCTTCACCTCTCTTACTTTAGGGTATCTTTTCTTATAAAATGGCACAGTTTCTCCCAAATGTCAAATTAACTTTTTCTTAAAAGTCGCAGCAGGGCGATTTCCGCCTGATAACCCGGCAGTTCATTGGGAGTTTCCAGGATCATGGGCTTGTCCCTCAGGGCCGGATGGTTGACAATGGCACGGAAGGTTTCCGTGCCGAGATACCCCTCTCCCAGGCAGGCGTGGCGGTCCTTATGGCTGCCCAGGGGGTTCTTGGAGTCGTTTACATGGAGGGCATGGAGCCTCTCAAGGCCGATGACCCGGTCAAATTCCTCCAGCACCCCATCCAGGTCGTTTACGATGTCCTTCCCGCTGTCCCAGACGTGACAGGTATCCAGGCATACGCCCAGATCATTTCTGCCCACGGCGTCGAGAATGGCCTTGAGCTCCTCAAAGCGGCCGCCCACCTCGCTGCCCTTTCCCGCCATGGTTTCCAGAAGCACCATCACCGGATAGTCCGGGGCCATGGCCTGTCTCAGAGCGGCGGCAATCTGCTCCACCGCCGCCTCCACCCCCTGGCCCACATGGCTGCCGGGGTGGAAATTGTAGAAGTTTCCCGGCAGAGCCGCCATCCGGCGTAGATCGTCCGCCAGGGTCTCCGCGGCAAAGGCCCTGGCCTCCGGCTGGGCGGTGCACAGATTCATGGTGTACGCCCCGTGGGCGACCAGGGGGCCGAAGCCCCGCTCTTGCAGCATGGCCCGGGCCCGGGCGGCGTCCCCCGCGTCCTCCTTCTTGGCCCGGCTCCCCCGGGGATTTCGGGTGAAGAAGGCAAAGGTGTCCGCCCCGATGGCCAGAGCCGTCTCCACCATGGCCGCGTACCCGGCGCTGGCGGAGAGATGACAGCCAAATGGCATAAAATCAGTCCTTTCTTTTTGTGGATTATAACACATTCCCACCGGAAATGCAAATTTGCTCTTTTCGGTTGGGCAGGGAGTGTGCTATAATAGTTAAATATACCATTTCAAGTTTGGAGGCAGGGCTATGCCGAAATCCGACAATCAGAAGCTGAAAATCTTTTATATTCTGGATTATTTACAGGAAAACTCCCACCGGGATCACCCGGTGAGAGCTTCGGAGCTGCTAACCATGCTGGAAACCCGGCACGGCATTCTCTGCGACCGCAAAACGGTCTATTCGGACATCGCCGCCCTCCAGAACTACGGCGTGGACATCGTCTCCGTTCCCGGCAAGAAGGGCGGCTACTACATCGCCTCCCGGAATTTTGAGCTTCCGGAATTGAAGCTGCTCATCGACGCCGTCCAGTCCAGCCGCTTTCTCACGGAGAAAAAGTCCCGGGAGCTGATTGAAAAACTGTGCAGCCAGTGCAGCGTATACGACGCCAAGCTCATGCGCCGGGACGTCCTGGTCAGCGGCCGGGTCAAGAGCATGAACGAGACCATTTATTATAACGTGGACGCCATCCAGGAGGCCATCGCCGCCGGGGTCCAGATTACCTTCCGCTACTTTGACTGGGGGCTGGACGGCAAACGGGTCTACCGGGACAAGAGCTACCAGGCCAGCCCCTACGGCCTGTGCCAGGACAACGAAAACTGTTACCTGCTGGCCCTGTCCCCCCGCCACGGCATCACCTCCTACCGGGTGGACCGGATGGCGGACATTGCCCTCACCGCCGAACCCCGGCTCCCCTGCCCCGAGCTCACCGGAAAGGCACTGGTCGCCCACGCCAACCGGCTCTTCCAGATGTACAACGGCGAGACCACCTCCGTAAAGCTCCGGTTCCACCGAAGCCTCATCAACGTGGTGGTGGACCGGTTCGGCCGGGACACCATGCTCATCCCCGACGGGGAGGAGAATTTTGTCTTTACGGTGGATGTGGCCGTGTCGCCCCTGTTTTTAAGCTGGGTCCTGGGCTTTGGCGACAAGGCGAAGATTCTCTACCCCCAGAGCGTGGCAGATGAGCTGCGGGCCCTCTGTGAGCGGGCCCTGGCGCAATACTAAGCCAGCGTAAAGGAATCGAACACGTCGCTCCACACGATCTGGGACTTTTTCTCCGCCGCGTCCCGGAGAACGCTGAGGCAGTAGTGGTAGCTCCCGTCGTCGAGAATGACGGCTCTTCCCAGCCGCTCTCCCGTCTCCCCTGCCGACGCCCAGACGAAATCGTACCGGCGAAAGCCCTCCTGGTCGGTCTCCATCACCGTCAAATCCTCCTTTTCGTAGCCCGTCAGGCTGCGCACGGTTTCGCTCAAATCCCCGGCGGACATGGTCTCCACCATGATCTCATAGTCGCTGCCGATGTACACCTGGCTGCTCCCGTTTTCCAGGACGGGGGACACTGCCTCCTCCGGCAGGTGCACCGAGACCTGCCGGGGCTGGGCCATGGCGGGCTCCACCAGCTCGTCGGCCACCGTCTCCATTGTCTCCTGGCGGCCGCAGGCGGTGAGCAGCAGGGCGGCAAGGAAGATTCCACAAAGTTTTTTCATACAATTCCCTCCCGAAAGGATTCAAAATGACAGAGCTTCTTTGGACATACCTTACTATCATCAATGCGGCAGGCTTTCTGCTTATGCTGGTGGACAAGCGCCGGGCCCGAAAAAAACTCTGGCGGATTCCAGAGCGGACCCTCATGACCGTGGCGGCCCTGGGCGGAAGCCTGGGAAGCCTTCTGGGAATGTACCTCTTCCACCACAAAACCCGCCACCGGAAATTCACCGTCGGCATCCCCCTCATCCTCTGCGCCCAGGCGGCTCTCTGGCTGCTTCTGCGCTTTCCCCCCTGGTTGTGAAGCACATCCGCGCCGCTGCTGGCAGGCAGAGAAAGGACGGCAGCCAAAAAAGCTGCCGCCCCCTGTGAAAAAATGGCAATTTTCTTGAATTTCCGCAAAAAGCATCCGTATCCGGTTTCGGATACGGATGCTTTTTGAACTTATCCGGTAATCAGCATCATGACTGTGAAAAATCCCATGACAATCAGCGCCGCGATGGTGCCGGAGCAGGTGAAGAAGCACTTCAGGCACCGCCGGTCCATCCACTCGCTTCGGCGGTAGGCCGCCACTTCCTGCCTTTTCATGGCCAGAAGGACAATCGTGCCCACCAACCCCGCCAGAAACAGCCCGTTGCTGACCATGGCGTTTATTCCCTCGGAGACCAGGGCCAGGGCTTTGCTCAGCAGGACCACAATGCCCAGATTGTTGGCCACATGAATGGCTATGGCCCAGAGGATGGAGTACTCCGCCGCCGCGTAGCCCATGATGAGGCCCATCAGAAAGGCGAAGGGAATTTGCAGAAGGTTGCCGTGGAACAGGGCAAAGAGCAGCGCCGAAGCGAAAATGGCAAAGCGCTTGCCGTAGGGCCGGAGGGTTCTGAGGGCAAGGCCCCGGAAGAGAAGCTCCTCCGCCACAGGCCCCAGGATGCTCATGTATAAGAGCATACTTACGGAGCTTACGTCTCCCGACACAACCTCAAGCTGGCCCATCAGGGAGCGGCCAAACCGGTTCATCACCGC
>DETX01000111.1:3027-6114 GCA_002362145.1 Clostridiales bacterium UBA3277 | reverse complement strand
AAGGGTTTTATTAGATTTTAGTATAAGACAGATTCGCGAGGTGAGATCCTTGACAGAAGCAACCGCACTGAAAAAGCTGCAAAACGGTTCCGAAGAAGCCCTCGTCTGGTTTATTCATGCCTATACCCCCTATGTTACCACCATCATTTCCAATATTCTGGGGGCCTACATGGACATACGCGACGTGGAGGAGGTGGCGGCGGACGTGTTTTACAAGCTGTGGGAACACGCGGACACCGTCCATTCCCCCAAGGGGTTCCTGGGCACCGCGGCCCGGAACCTGGCAAAGAACAAATGCCGGGAAATTGGGTATGACCTGCCCCCGGAGGAACAGATTCTGGTGGTGGACGGGGAAACCCCTGAGAGCCATGCGGAGCAAAAGGAGCTGCAGCGGGCCATGAAAAAGGCCGTGCTGGGTATGCCCTTCCCGGACCGGGAGATCTTTCTCCGCTTCTACTATTACTGCCAGACCATGGAGGCCATTTCCGCGGATATGGGCATCAACCTCTCCACCGTGAAAACGAAGCTGCGCCGGGGAAGAATCCGTCTGCGGGGCGTTCTCACCCAATACATAACCTGAAAAGGAGGCCTGCAACCATGGAATTCAAGATTTCCGACCTTTTGGATGACCTGCGGGAAGTGGATGTGGACATTCAGCCCCATACACAAGCCTCCGAAAAACGAATCCGGGAGCTGACGATGAAGAAAATTCATGCGGAACAAAACCGGCGCCGCCAGGGGCTCTCCACTCTCTCCAAGGTGCTGATTGCCGCGGCTATCCTCACCGCCCTGGCCCTTCCCGTAGCGGCCGCCACCAGCTTCCACTTCACCGACTGGCTGAACGGCCAGCTTGCAGGCGGCGGGGGCTATGACAATAGCCTGTTTCTGGGTTCCGCCGGTAAGAACTGGGAGGTATCCGGCTACGTGCTGGATGTCAGGGCAGAGGCCGCCTCCGCCCAGGGGCTGACCCTGACCTGTGAGGAATGGGGCAGCGGAGAAAAGACCGGCACCCTCACCGCGGATGACAGCTTCCGGCTGGAGCGGTGGAATGGCAGCGACTACACCGCCATGACGCCCCAATCGGAGCCTGCCGCCGGACAGGGGAAAACCCTCGTCCCCGGCAGCACGGTGACCTGGCAGGTAACCTGGGGTGACAGCTACGGCCCCCTGGCCTCCGGCAGCTACCGCATCGGCAAGACCTTTACCTACTCAGACCCCGCCGGGAAAACCCAGAATGTGGACATCTACGCCAAGTTCCGGGTCTTTGCGGAGGAGATGGCCCCCTATGTGGAAAGCTACAAGGCCGCCCTGGAGGATCTGCACAGCCGGGACAGCTATCATCTGACCAATACCATATATGCCGAGGGTGGCGAATGTCAGATTGACGCCGGGGTCTATCAGTATTATACCAAAACCGTCTGGAAAAACGGCAGCGACTACTTGCAGGAATTGCAATATGTAAGTCGGGATGGAACGGTGATCGCCCATCGGGGATATCTGCTCCGGGACGGAAAGGGCTTTGAGCTGACCTGGAATGGGGACAACGTTCTCTCCGGCGTGGCGTCCTGGGAGGCTGTGGAGTATCTGAATGAAGCGTCCTGCGAGCGTTGGGGCTTTGGTCTGGAAATCTTTGACGCCAGTGTGGGGGAGGTCTTTGTCGAAGGGAATTCCGTCAGCATTCTGGAAGGCCACACATATGAATGGGCTGATGAGGCCCGGTGGTACAAGAAAACCTACACCAAGAATGAACAGGGACAGCTGATCGCGGTGCAATACGCCCACATCCCCAGCCCGGAGGAGCTGGATCAGGAGGAATTCCGCAGTACCTTAGAGGTCTACGACACCTCCGCCGATGAGATCGCCAAAACCATCGCCGCCCAGAACGTCAGTAAGCCCCTCTCCTTCTCCTGGGCGGAGGAACAGGCAAAATACCCCGCCGGAGCCGAGGGTGTGAAAACCGGAGGATTCGTCAACACCACACCCCAGACTGTGAACGCAGGCAACGCGGCCGCCATCGCCCAGAAGGAGTGCACCCTGGAATGGCAGAACACCGCCGTGGTTTTCTTCGATGAAACGGCCAAAGTCTGGAAGGTGGATCTGGGCCACTCCCAGGATGATACGATCTGTCAGACCGTGTACCTCAGCGGTGAGGGCGTTACGCTTCTGGTTGTCACCAAGTAGTCCCGACCAGCGTCCACGAAAGCGCGGTTTTGGCAGGGCATCCCCGGAAAAAGCAAAAATCAGACTCAGAAAACCCATCTGAGCCTGATTTTTTCCGCAATTGGGGCTTCCCTTTTTGAGAATTTGTGGTAATATTATGCTGTATGATTATGCGCCTCCGTGCGGCGTGGATATAAGGAGTATTCTATGATCACAGTCAGCAATTTGGGTATGCAGTTCGGCGGTCAGTGGCTGTTCCAGCATGTGGACCTGCAATTCCTCCCCGGCAACTGCTATGGCATCATCGGCGCCAACGGCGCGGGCAAGTCCACCTTCCTGCGCATCCTCACGGGAGAGCTGGACTCCACCACCGGCTCCATTGCCATCGACCCGGGCAAGCGGGTCTCCGTTCTGAAGCAGAACCAGAACGCCTACGACGAATATACCGTCCTGGACACCGTCATCATGGGAAACGGCCATCTGTACGACGTGATGAAGGAGAAGGACGCCATCTACGAAAAGCCGGACTTCACCGATGAGGACGGCCTCCGGGCCGCGGACCTGGAAGCGGAGTTCGCCGAGCTGGGCGGCTGGGAAGCCGAGTCCGACGCCTCCCGGCTTTTACAGGGCCTCGGCATCGGCACGGAGTTCCACTATGACCAGATGGCCTCCGTGGACCCCCGGCTCAAGGTGAAGGTCCTGCTGGCCCAGGCGCTCTTCGGCAATCCCGACATCGTCATGCTGGACGAGCCCACCAACAACCTGGACATCGAGGCCATCAACTGGCTGGAGGACTTCCTGCTGGACTTTCCCGGCATGGTCATTGCCGTGAGCCACGACCGGCATTTCTTAAACACCGTGTGCACCCACACCGTGGACATCGACTACGGCAAGATTAAAATGTACGTGGGCAACTACGACTTCTGG
>DETX01000111.1:0-2735 GCA_002362145.1 Clostridiales bacterium UBA3277 | reverse complement strand
AACTACGACTTCTGGTACGAGTCCAGCCAGATGGTCCAGGCCATGATCCGCAACAAGAATAAGCGCAACCAGGAAAAGATTGAGGAGCTGCAGCTGTTCATCCAGCGCTTCTCCGCCAACAAGGCCAAGGCCAAGCAGGCCACCGCCCGCCGGAAGCTTCTGGACAAGCTGACCGTGGAGGAAATGCCCTGCTCCACCCGGCGCTATCCCTTTGTGGGCTTCCAGCAGGAGCGAGAGCTGGGCAAGGACGTGCTCACCGTGAAAGACGTGTCCGTCACCGTGGACGGTGTGAAGCTGCTGGACAAGGTCTACTTCTCCGTGAACCGCACGGACAAGATCGCCTTCGTGGGCGAAAACGAGCTGGCTCAGACGGCCCTGTTCAAGATTCTCATGGGGGAGCTGGAGCCCGACGAGGGCAGCGTCAAGTGGGGCATCTCCACCATCCGCAGCTATCTTCCCAAGGACAATTCCGAGTATTTTGAGGGCAACCAGATGGAGCTGGTGGACTGGCTGCGGCAGTATTCCGCCAAGAAGGACGACGTGTATCTCCGGGGCTTCCTCGGGCGGATGCTCTTTAGCAACGAGGATGTGTTCAAACCTGTGAACGTGCTCTCCGGCGGCGAGAAGGTGCGCTGCATGCTGTCTAAAATGATGCTCTCCGGGGCCAACGTGGTGCTGCTGGACCAGCCCACCAACCATCTGGACATGGAGTCCATTCAGGCGGTGAACAAGGGTTTGGAGGCCTTCCCCGGGGTGGTTTTGCTGGCCTCCCATGACCATGAGATGCTGACCTCCACCTGTAACCGGGTCATCGCCTTCCAGAGCGACGGCACCATCATCGATAAGTACGGCACCTATGACGATTACCTGGCCTGGATGGCCCAGCGCAAGGCCCAGGAATGATGGAGTGAAAAGAACATGGAAAAGATTTTGGATTTGATTACGGAAAAAATGGGCCGGGCCTTCCAGGAGGCGGGATACGACGCCTCCTTCGGCCGGGTGACGGTCTCCAACCGGCCGGATTTGTGCGAATATCAGTGCAACGGCGCTCTGTCCGCCGCCAAGCAGTACAAGTGCGCCCCCATCCAGATCGCCAAGGCGGTGGTGGAGAAGCTGGACGGAGGGGACTACTCCATGGCGGAGGCGGTCATGCCCGGCTTTATTAACCTCAAACTCAGCGACACGTTTTTGCAGAGCTATCTGGAGAAGATGCGGACCACCCCGGACTTTGGCGTGGAAAAGATCGGCGAGGGCAAGACCATTGTGGTGGACTACGGCGGAGCCAACGTGGCAAAACCCCTGCACATCGGCCACCTGCGGCCCGCCATCATCGGTGAGGCGTTGAAGCGGCTGTATGCCTTTTTCGGCTATCACGCCATCGGTGATGTCCACCTGGGGGACTGGGGCCTTCAGATGGGCCTGATCATCACCGAGCTTCAGGAGCGCCAGCCGGAGCTTCCCTACTTTGACCCCGACTACACCGGGGAGTATCCTGCCGAGCCGCCCTTTACCCTGTCGGACCTGGAGGAGATCTACCCCGCCGCCTCCGCCAAAAAGAAGGTGGACGAGGATTTTGCCGCCCGGGCCCACACCGCGACCTTCGCGCTGCAACAGGGCCGCCGGGGCTACCGGGCCATCTGGCAGCACATCATGAACATCTCCCTTCCGGACCTGAAGCGGATTTACGACAGCCTGGATGTCCATTTTGAAAAGTGGCTTGGGGAAAGCGACGCCGACCCCTATATCCCTGCCATGATTGAGGACCTGAAAAGCCGGGGCTTCGCGGTGGAGAGCGAGGGGGCGCTGGTTTTCCCCGTGGCGGAGGAAACCGATAAGAAGGAGGTTCCCCCCTGCATTCTGGTGAAGTCCGACGGCGCGGCCATCTACGCCACTACGGACCTTGCCACCATGGTCCAGCGGATGCGGGACTGGAACCCGGACAAAATTCTCTACGTCACCGACAAACGCCAGGCCCTGCATTTTGAGCAGATTTTCCGGGCGGCCCACAAGAGCGGCATCGTCCGGCTCGAGACGGAGCTGGAGCATCTAGGCCACGGCACCATGAACGGCAAGGACGGCAAGCCCTTCAAGACCCGGGACGGCGGCGTCCTGCGGCTGGAAACGCTGATCCGGGACATGACGGACTTCGTCCGGGCCAAGGTGGTGGAAAACCAGATTGTAGCCCCGGAGGAGGTGGAGGACACCACCGCAAAGATTGCCCTGGCGGCCCTCAAATACGGCGACCTCAGCAACCAGCCCACCAAGGACTACAACTTCGACCTGGAGCGTTTCGCCGCCTTCGAAGGGAACACCGGTCCCTACATTCTCTACACCATCGTACGGGTCAAGTCCATTCTGGAAAAGTACGGCCCCTGGGAGTCCCTTCCCATCCCCCAGCCGGTGAACGACTGCGCCAAGGATCTGATGCTGTCCATCACCCGCCTGGGCCCCACCCTGGAGACCGCCCTCAAGTCCTCGGCCCCCAACCTGATCTGCGCCTACATCTATGAGCTTTCCGGGTGCGTGAACAAGTTCTACCATGAAACCCCCATTCTCAAGGAGGCGGACGAGACTGTAAAGGCCGGGCACATCGCCCTCATCGGCCTTGCCAAGCGGGTTCTGGAGACCTGCATCCACATTCTGGGCTTCTCCGCGCCGGAAAAAATGTAAGAAAAACCCTCCTGACCGATTGGCCAGGAGGGTTTTTGGGGTTCTTATACTAAAACCTAATAAAA
>DETX01000032.1:12879-14807 GCA_002362145.1 Clostridiales bacterium UBA3277 | reverse complement strand
CCGTGAAGATAGGTAATGCCAACATAAAAAACCTCAACCGTTTGGTTGAGGTTTTTTTCATGAAGAAATCGGCCAGCGGGGTTAACCGCTTCTTTTCGCACGGTTGCACAGCAGGAGACGGATTGACAATGGCTGTGATTTTGGTATAATGAAATTAAGCTGATTCCTCTTTTGGGAGAGTTCCAATGAAAAGTTTCTTACAAAATTCCAGAGTTCAATCACTCTTTTGCGGGGCGCTGATCTATATTTGGCTGGCTGTTTTGTCGCCTCTGGCGGGAACGGAGCAGTATTACAGCGTTTACCTTTTGTGCGCCGTGGCAGGGCTGGCCTGTCTGTTTTCCAATAGGAATCAGAATGTTTCCTTGGAAAGAGGGCAGAAGCGCTGGCTTGGTGTTTTCTCCGGGCTGTTTTCTCTGGCGGTGCTGCTGGCAAACTACGCCCTGTTTGAGCCGCTGTCCGCGCTTCAAAACAGTCTGAATGTGACTTTGTGCCTCTTTGGCGGCATGGCCCTGGCATGGCAGGTCCTGCTTTGGCTTATGCGTTCCCTGCCCTTTGCCCTGGAGGCCGGAGAGCGGCGTCATCCCGCCCGGTTTTTTGGAATTGTATTCGCCGTTATTGGCGTCACTGACCTTGGATATCTGTTTTTTGCCCGGTATCCAGGCGTGTTGACCACGGACTCTGTGAGCACGATTTCCCAAATTCTGGGACAGAGCCCTTATGATAATACGATGCCCTATTATCACACCAGGCTGGTCGGATTTTTTGTAAGGCTTGGTATGGGCATCTTTGGCGATATCAATGCCGGCGTCGCGCTGTTCCACTGCTTCCAGATTCTATGGATGGCTGCTTGCTTTGCGTTTGCCCTGACGACGCTTTATCAGGCCGGGGTGCAAAAGGCGATGCTGGCGGGGATTTTTGGCGTCTACGCCCTGTTGCCTTATAATATTGTCTACAGTGTGACGCTTTGGAAGGACGTGCCCTTTGGCGGGGCGGTGCTTCTCTTCGTCACGTCCCTTTACCGACAGCTGCGGCCTGTGGGAAAATCCAGGCGGTTGAACCTGTGCACCCTTGTCCTTGGGGCTGTGGGAATGTGCCTTCTGCGCACCAACGGCTGGCTTGCGTTTGTTGTGACGACGGCGGTTCTTGGTATCGTGCTTCATAAGGAACAGAGGAAAACCCTTGCGATGCTGCTGGGGGTGCTGATCTTCAGCTGGGCTATGCTCAATCCGGTGCTTGATCTGCTGGGTGTGAGAAAAACGGATGTCTCCGAGGCCTTCGCGGTGCCCATGCAGCAGATTGCCCGGGTGGTGGCCAATGACCGGGAGCTCACCGAAGAGGAACGGGCGCTCCTGGAAGAAATTTTCTGGATGGACAAGCTGGGGGAGGTTTATGATCCGCAGACTGTAGATCCTGTGAAATTTGGGGCGTTTCGCGGGGATCGGAAGGCGTTTATCCGGGGGAACTGGGCCGGCTATGGAAAGCTCTACCTCTCTCTGGGGGTGAAATATCCTGGGGACTACCTCAAGGCCTGGATCGACGAGACGAAGGGCTACTGGAACGGCGGGTATTCCTTCTGGATTTATACCCTTGGCACGGATGGCGGAAACCTGGGAATTTTCCACAGCGGCGGGGAAAACGCCGTCGCTGGGTGTTACGCCGCCTTGTTCCGTTATCTGGAAAAACCCATCTTCCTCCAGGGACTTTACAGCATTGGCCTGCACGTCTGGGCTCTGATCGCTCTGTGCCTGGTGGGCGCGTTGAAAAAACGCAGGGAGATACTGACCGCCGTGCCGGTGCTGGTGTTGATTTTGGGGCTGTGGATTGGGTCACCGGTGTACGCGGAATTTCGTTATGCCTATCCCTTGATGGTCAGCATGCCCGTGATCCTCTGCGCCGGGCTCTATGGAAATCGGGAGGCCGGGAATTAA
>DETX01000032.1:0-12507 GCA_002362145.1 Clostridiales bacterium UBA3277 | reverse complement strand
TAAAAAGCCATTGGGCTTAGGGCTTGCGCATAAGGCAGCAAAACAGGTAAAAGGCGTGGCCGAAGGTGGTCACGCCTTTTGTCGTAAGAGAATCGCCTGTGTATCTGCCCGGCAGACTGGAAGTTATTCTCTGACCCTGTGAAAACGATTTGCAAAAAAGCAGATGCTTACCATAATCAAACAGAACAGGGCAGCCAACATTTGGATAAACTCTTCCACATATGGAAATTCTTTCAGCCCAAGAACATACGATAATGTTAAAATACACAGGAATGCATAATATCCTGCTTTGATATCTCCTTTTCGGATGTTTATCAGTCCAATAAAACCGCAGGCAAGCGTAACAATTCCACGGAATGCGCCTGTAAAATATTCAAACATCAACGTTCCCGCTGTCATTGCAGTGCCTGCTTCTTCCCTCAGGTTTTCGGTAAGATAGAAATATTCATTGGTATCGTGGATTCCTATGAGAATGCCATATATGCCCGAACACATAAGAAAGACGAGTGACGCGATTGAAAGATATCGGACTTTTTTCATATTGATCGAAATATCTCCATGCCAAAAAACGAAGCGTTCCATTCAAGTGCCGGTGTCCGGAAACCTGTTAGTCAAACACATACATCCCGAAAAATCCCAAGAGCCCTTCACCGCAGTCGTATTCCATCCCGCACTGGTCCGCCAACTTCTTGACGAAGATGCAGTAGGCGGACATACAGGAAAACTGAAATTCCGGAAATTTGCAGGGCTCGCCCTTGGAAATGGCGCAGGGGGAGCACAAAGAGCAGCCGCTGACGCCCACCAGAAAGCCCGGGATTCCCTGGGCCCGGAGGCGCTTCGCCAGGCGGATCTGCCCTTGGTTGTGGGAGGCCTTGGCCTTTTTGATGGCAGGTTGGTCGCTGTAGTCGGAGATCTCCCAAATGGTTTCCAGCACCAGGGCCTTCCGGTGGGAGAGAACCCGGTTCTTCATGTCCTCCGTGGTTCCGCAGGCCGGGGGACAGGCGTAGTTGATGCCATACTGCCCGCAGAGATTTTCCTGGCAGTATTCCCGGAAGGTGGGGTCGAATACGATGTCCTTGGTGTCGATGACTGCCGCTGCGGCAAAGCCTTCCTCATATGCCCAGTTCAGCATGGTTTTCTCGTCCATAAAAGTCCTCCTGATGAAAAAAGTGTGCCCCGTACGCTTGGTACGGGGCACGAATGGGCGTTAGCCCTCGGGAACGAAGGAATAGGTGGCGCCGGCGGTGATCTCCGTGTTGTCCACACCAGTGAGGGCGTACTCACCATCGACATAGAAGGCCCAGTACTTCTGGTCCTTGTCCCAGTCCAGGGTGATGCCGTTGACCGTGGTGACATACAGGCCGTACTCGCTGTCCTCACCCTCAATCAGACCCTCCGCAAGAAGTGCCTCGCCCACGGATGCCTTATCGGAAGCGTAGGTGAACGTGGATTCGTTGCCATCAAGGTCCGTGACCTTCACGGTGAATTCCTTGCCGGAAGCCTTGTTTTCGGAGGCAGGGGTGACCTCGTCTTTCTTAGCGCCACAGGCCATGCAGGTCAGTGCCATTGCCGCAATGAGCACGATGCATCCGATGGCGCGCAGAACGCTTTTCAGGTTGTTACGGTTGCGCATAAGATGTACTCTCCTTATTCTGATTTCCTCTCCCATTACCGGTCTCTCGCGGAAAGAGCAGAGGACTTGCCGCCGGATATTCCGGCTTGCCGCGCCCCAGTCTGCCTTCTCGGAGATCTCCAATGGCGTTTCCCACAAATGCGGCCTCTGCGGTGAGAATGGGGCAATCAGCGGCTTACGGCGACGGGCTCGCGCAGGAACTGCACCTGCTTCCCCGACGGCAAGGGTATTTTATCACAGAAGAAGGGAAATTACAACAGCAATTTGTAAATTCCTATTGCGCCGATGGAGAGAATGCAGTATAATAGACAGGATAGATAACAGCCATGGCTTGATTGGAATGGGAAAATCCCAGCGGTACCAAGCCGCCGTAGATGGACATAGAAAGCCGTCCGCTTCATTGACGTTTCGTTGAGAAGGAGCGGACACCAAGGCGTCCGGAGCCGGCATACGGGGCCATGGCGGGAGCGTTAGACTCTTGGGGACGGTCTGGCGGTTCTTTTTCCGCGGGCTTTTGCGCCGTTTTGTCCCCGAAAGGGGACTTTTTTATGCGGGAGGACGCCTTTTCAAAATGTCATCCGCTGACGAATTTTCTGTTTTTTGTGGGGGCCATCGGATTTTCCGTGGTCATCCAGCACCCGGCCTACCTGGCGGCAAGCTGCGTCTGCGGCGGGGTCTATCTGCTGCTGCTGAAAGGCCGGGGGGTCTGGAAGTTTATCTGCGGAATGGTGCCGGTGTTCCTGGTGCTCTCCGCCATCAATCCCTTTTTCAATACCTATGGCCAGCGGGTGCTGTTCCGGTTTTTCGGCAAGCCCTATACCCTGGAGGCACTGTATTACGGCATGGCCATCGCGGGGATTTTTACGGCCATGACCTTTTGGTTTGGCTGCTACAGCGCCGTGCTTACCAGCGATAAATTTGTCAGCCTGTTTGGCAGCCTGATCCCTGCCATTTCCTTGCTGCTGGTCATGATTTTGCGGATGGTGCCGAACCTTGTCCGCAAGGGCAGGCATCTTGTGGAAGCCAGACGCTCCATCGGCAAGGGCGCCGGGGAGGGGAGCACCGTAAAAGAAAAGGCAGCCGACGGCATGAATCTCCTCTCGGCCCTGACGGACTGGGCCCTGGAGGGAAGCATCGTCACCGCCGACTCCATGCGCTCCCGGGGCTACGGCACCGCGAAGCGCACCAGCTTCCAGATCTACCGCATGACGGCCCTGGATTTCTTTCTCCTGGCTCTGTTTGCGGTTCTGGCGGCGGCGACGATCCTCTGGGGAGGCACTAACGCCTCCTATGCCCCGGAGCTTTTCATTGACGCGCTCACCCCGGGCTTTTACGCCTACTGCCTGTATCTGCTGCTTCCGTCCATTTTACAGGGAAAGGAGAATCTCCAATGGCGCATTTCCATCTCCAGGATCTGACCTTTCAATATCCCGGCGCTGCCAGGCCCGTCCTGGACCATGTGGAATTGCCCCTCCGGCGGGGGGAGTATTTGGTCCTCTGCGGCCGGTCCGGCAGCGGCAAGACCACCCTTCTGCGCCATCTCAAGACGGTGCTCACCCCCCACGGCCTCCGCAGCGGCGGGATTTTCTTCAATGGAGAGCCCCTTTCGGAGATTTCCCTGGGCCGCCAGGCGGAGAAAATCGGCTTTGTCATGCAGGACCCGGAGGACCAGCTGGTCACCGACAAGGTCTGGCATGAGCTGGCCTTCGGCCTGGAAAGCCTGGGCGTGGATGCCAACACCATGCGCCTGCGGGTGGCGGAGATGGCCAGCTACTTCGGAATCCAGGACTGGTTCCACCGGGATGTGGCCCAGCTTTCGGGGGGCCAGAAGCAGCTGCTGAACTTAGCCTCCATTATGGCCATGCAGCCGGAGGTCCTCATTTTGGATGAGCCCACCAGTCAGCTGGACCCCATCGCCGCCGCGGATTTTCTAAACACCGTCCGAAAGATCAACCTGGAGCTGGGGACCACCATCCTCATTACCGAGCACCGATTGGAGGACGTATTCCCCGGGGCCGACCGGGTGGCGGTGATGGACGAGGGAAAGCTGCTGATCTGCGACACCCCGGGAAATGTGGGCCGGTTTCTTCATGAGACGAATGACCCCATGTTTGCCGCCCTGCCCGCCCCGGTCCGGGCCTTCTACGGTTCCGGCGGGGCGGGAGAGTGCCCCCTCACCGTCCGGGAGGGAAGGCAGTGGCTGGAAAAAACCTTCGATGGCCGGGAAGTTTCTTTGCCGGAGCTGCCCGTGCCGGAAACCGGATTGGAGGCCGCGCCCCCGGCCCTCCGGGTCCAGGAGGGCTGGTTCCGCTACGAAAAGAACAGCCCGGATGTGCTCCGGGGCCTGAATCTCCAGATCCCTAAGGGCAGCATCTCGGCCATTGTGGGCGGCAACGGAGCCGGAAAGTCCACCACGCTGAAGGTCCTGTGCGGCATCTGCAAGCTCTATCGGGGCAGGGCGGAGCTGTTCGGCAAACCCCTGGGGGCGTATTCCAACAAGGAGCTCTATCACGGCTGCGTGGCCATGCTGCCCCAGGACCCCAAGAGCCTGCTGGTGAAGCAGACCCTCCTGGAGGATCTGCGGGAGATGGACCGGGACGAGGGGACTATCTTGGACCGGGCGAGGCTCTGCCAGGTGGAGCATCTGCTCTCTGCCAACCCCCGGGACCTCTCCGGCGGCGAGCAACAGCGGGCCGCGTTGTGCAAAGTGCTTCTGACCCGGCCGAAACTTCTGCTGCTGGACGAGCCCACCAAGGGCATGGACAGCTTTTTTAAGCAACGGTTTGCCCGGCTCCTGGAAGGCATGAAGGCGGAGGGTATTACGATTCTGCTGGTGTCCCACGACGTGGAATTCTGCGCCGCCTATACGGACTTTGTCCATATGTTCTTTGACGGCCAGATTGTAGGCAGCGGAGAGCCAAAGTCCTTTTTCGGCGGGAACAGCTTCTATACCACCGCCGCCAGCCGCATGAGCCGGGGGATGTTCCGCAACGCTGTCACCGCCGAGGACCTTGTGGCGCTGTATCGGGCCAACGGAGGGGACAGACCATGAAAAAGTCCACCGTTTTCAGCCTGGTGACTATTTTGCTGCTGATCCCCGCTACCTTGTACCTGGGAACCCATTTGAAGGGCCGCTGGTTTTACCTGACCTGCACCCTGGTTATCTTAGAAATCATGGTGCCCTTCTTTCTGGCCTTTGAGAGCAGACGGCCCCAGGCCAGGGAGCTGGTGACCCTTGCGGTGATGTGCGCGCTGTCGGTGGCTTCCCGGGTGGTGATCCCCCTGCCGGCCTTCAAGCCCATGACCGCCATCATCATGCTCACCGGCATCGCCCTTGGCCCCGAGGCGGGGTTCATGACCGGCGCCATGGGGGCCTTCGCCAGCAATTTCTTTTTCAGCCAGGGCCCCTGGACCCCCTGGCAGATGATGGCCTACGGCTTCGGCGGCTTTTTGGCGGGAACCCTGTTCCATCGGAAAAAGCGCCCCTCGCCGGTGGTTTTGGCGGTATTCGGCTTTGCTGCCATCCAATTTCTCATCGGTCCCATGCTGGACTGCTGCACCATCTTCACCACCGGCTCCCGCCTGAGCTGGAAATTTGCTCTGACCGTCTTTACCGCCGGTGTCCCCTATAATTTTAAGCACGCCCTGGCCTGTGCCGTGACCATGCTGCTGCTCAGTCGGCCCCTTCTGGGCAAGCTGGACCGCCTGATCACAAAATATGGCATGATGGACGCCGGAAGGGAGGAGCGCCATGGATAAAAATGAGCTTTACCTGTCTACCATCGATCCCCGGGCTGGGGAAATCGCCCGGAAATACGGCCTGGGGCTGGAAATCGCGGAATTCTGCACCGCCCTGAATATGGACGAGAACTTCCCGGAGATGGACGCCCGGGTGAGGGGAGAGCTGGGGGGCATCGAAAAGCGGATGCTGCATGCCCCCTTCAATGAGCTGTTCCCCTGCGCCGTGGACCCCCGGGCCCGGGCCCTGGCCGCTGAGCGCTACCGCCAGGCCATCGCCCTGGCCGCGGGCTACGGGGCAAAGCGGGTGGTCATCCACGGGGGCTTTCAGCCCTTTTCCTACTACTGGCAGTGGTATGTGGAGCAGTCCGTGATCTTCTGGAAGGATTTCCTACGGGAGATCCCGGCGGATACGGAGCTCCTTCTGGAAAACGTTTTGGAGCCGGAGCCGGAATACCTTCTGGACATCGTATCCGCCGTGGGGGACGCGAGACTGGGGCTGTGCCTGGATGTGGGCCATGGAAACGTCTATTCGAAGGTCCCCCTGGATATCTGGCTGGAAACCCTGGCGCCCTATCTGCGCCATTTCCACATCCACAACAACGACGGCGCCTGGGATACCCATGGCCCCCTGGACCGGGGCACCATCCCCATCAAACATCTTCTCGCCCGGGCCCGGGAGCTCTGCCCCGGGGCGAGCTACACATTGGAGCTGCCAGAGGCGGAGCCCTCCATCCGCTGGCTTTTGGAGGAATGAACATGGAAGAAAAACTGCAAACTCTGCTGGCCGCCATTGAAGCGGTGGATCAGGACGCCATGGAGGCCGCAACCCGGCGTCAGGCCCAGCTGGCCAAGCCCCCCGGAAGCCTGGGCCGGCTGGAGGAATTGTCCATTCAGCTTGCCGGCATCACCGGCCGGGTGAACCCCCAGGTGAAGGACAAGCACCTATTGGTGTTTGCCGGGGACAACGGCGTGGTGGAGGAGGGCGTGTCCAGCGCGCCCCAGTCCGTGACGCTGATGCAGACCGTGAATCTGACCCGGGCCAAGACCGGGGCCAGCGTCCTTGTGCGCCACTTCGGCGGCAAGATCACCGTCTGCGATGTGGGCGTAAACGCCGACATCTGGGACAGCGCGGTTCTGAACAGAAAGATCGCCTACGGCACGGCCAATATGGCCAAGGGCCCCGCCATGACCCGGCAGCAGGCCCTGATGGCCATTCTCACCGGCTATGAGCTGGCCGCCCAGACACCCGCCGACGTTATCGGCATCGGGGAGATGGGCATCGGCAATACCACCACCTCCTCGGCGGTGCTGTCCGTTCTGCTGGGGCTGGATGCCGAGGCGGTGACAGGCCGGGGCGGCGGCATTACGGACGAGAGCTTCCAAAAGAAAAAGGAGGTCATCCGCACCGCCATCGCCCTCAACCGCCCCGATCCCAGGGACCCGGTGGACGTCCTCTCCAAGGTGGGAGGCTTTGACCTGGCTGCCATGTGTGGCGCCTTTTTGGGTGCCGCCGCTACCCACCGTCCGGTGGTCATTGACGGCTTCATCTCCGTGGTGGCGGCACTGTGCGCCGTCCGGCTGTGCCCCCGGGTCCGGGATTACCTCATCCCCAGCCACGCCTCCTATGAGATCGGCTACCGGCTGGCCATGGAGGAGCTGGGTCTGAAGCCCATGCTTCTTCTGGGAATGCGGCTGGGGGAGGGCAGCGGCTGCCCCCTGGCCTTCGAGGTCCTCAGCGCCGCCTGCGCCATTTTGAACGACATGGCCACCTTTGACCAGGCTGGCATCGACGACGGCTACCTGGACGAAATCCGCCAGGGGGACAAATTCTCCGTGGAGGGCGCCCAATGACCGTGTTCATTTCCGGCGGCGCGAAAAACGGAAAATCCAGTCTGGCCCAGGAGCTGGCGGTGAAATTGGCGGAGGGTGGCCATCACTACTACCTGGCCACCATGATCCCCGTGGACGACGAGGACCGGGAGCGGATTCGCCGCCACGTGGCCGACCGGGAGGGCATGGGCTTTGAGACCATCGAATGCCCGAAGAACATCCTCTCCTGCCTGGAAACCGGGGAAAAAGATGGGACCTATCTTCTCGACAGCGTTACGGCGCTGCTGATGAACGAGCTGTTTCCAGCGGAAAGAAATTACGAAATGGACCGGACCGCCCCGGCGCGCTGCCAGAAGGAGCTGGTGCAGTTTGTCCACAGCGTCAAAAACGCGGTGATCGTCAGCGACTTCATCTACTCCGACGCCCTGGGCTATGAGGAGAGCACCGAGTTTTATAAAAAGAGCCTGGCGTCCCTGGACCGGGCCCTGGCCCGGGCATGCGACACAGTGGTGGAGATGGCCGCCGGATGCGAAATCGTCCACAAAGGAGCCCTGTCCCTATGAAAACCTATTTCCACGCCTTTCTCATGTGCCAGAGTATGTTCTGTGCCATTCCAAGCCCCAGCCAGATTTGGGATGAGAAAGCCCGGGACAAAATGCTGCCCATGCTTCCCCTGGTGGGGCTGGAGCTGGGGCTTCTCTGGGCTGTTTTGGATGATCTGGCAATGCTTTTGAAGCTGCCCGGGGTGGTGACGGCCCTGATTCTGGGGGCCTATCCCTTCGTGGTCACCGGCTATCTGCACCTGGACGGCTTTATGGACGTGACCGACGCGGTCCGCTCCTGCCGGGACCTGGACCGCCGCAGGGAAATTCTCAAGGATTCCCATGTGGGCTCCTTCGCGGTCATCGGATTGTGCCTGCTGCTTGTGACCCAGGTCGCTTTTTTGACCCTGGGGGTGGGGGAACGGAAAATTCTGATCTTCCTGCCCGCGGTGAGCCGCTGCGGCTCGGCGCTGGCGGTGATGACGCTTCCCGCCATGTCCACCAGCCAGTATTCCGAGCAGAAAAAGTCCCGGGGCCATATCCTGGCGGTGGCGGTTATGGCGGCAATCTTCATCGCGGCGGGATTTTTGCTCTGCGGAAGGTACGGCTTTGCCCTGCTGGCCTGCCTGGCGGGCTACGGCCTGGCCCTGAGAAAGGCCTACCGCTCTCTTGAGGGAATGAACGGCGATATAGCTGGATATGCCCTCACCATGGGAGAGCTCTGGGGCCTCATCGTCTGCACCCTGTTATAGGAGGAAAACCATGATTTTTGTGATCGGCGGCGCGTATCAGGGAAAGCTGACCTACGCGAAGGACCGCTTTTCCCTGAAGGACAACGAAATATTCACCTGCACCAGCGAGAAAATCGACTGGGAAAAGCCCTGTCTGCGCCACATTGAGGAGTTCTGCCTGGGCTGTGTCCGCCGGGGCGTGGAGCCCCGGGAGGTTTTTGAGGCCCACGAAGCGGACTGGAAGGACAGCGTGCTCATCTGCCGGGACCTTTTCTGCGGCGTGGTGCCCATGGACCCGGAAGAGCGGGAGTGGCGGCAGGCCACGGCCCGGCTGTGCCAGTACCTGGCGAAAAGGGCGGACGAGGTGGTGCGGCTCTTCTGCGGATTGGAGCAGAAGCTGAAATGACCATCTGTCTCATCCGCCACGGCCTGACGGCGGCAAACGAAACCCATCTCTACTGCGGCAGCACGGACCTGCCTCTGTCCGAGGCGGGGAAGGACCAGCTTCGCGCCCTCCGGTATTCCTGCCCTGGGGCGGAATTTGTCACCAGCGGGATGGAAAGAACCGAGCAGACCCTGGCCATTCTCTTCGGCCCGGTGCCCCACCGGCGGGACCCCAGGTTCCGGGAGGTGGATTTCGGCGTTTTTGAAATGCGCGGCTATGAGCAGCTGAAGGGCGATGGGGATTATCAGGCCTGGATTTCCGGAGACAACGAGAAAAATGTCCCCCCCGGCGGCGAGAGCGGCGAAGAGATGACTGCCCGGGTGCTGTCGGCCTTTGGGGAGCTGGCCCGGGGAGAAAAAGACGTAGTTCTGATCACCCACGGCGGTGTCATCGCCGCCATTATGGCGGCCCGTTTCCCGGAGGAGGGGAAAAACCGCTATCAGTGGCAGCCGAAGCCCGGCCACGGCTATGCCCTCACCGGCGGCACATACCGGCCCATCCCGGAATGACCCAAACAAAACCGCGCGGACCTGCTGGTCCGCGCGGTTTCCTTGTTCATTTCGGATTAGTCGATAAAGCCGGGGGTGGAGAGGTAGTGGTCCCCGCCGTCCGGGAGCAGGGCGACGATGGTCTTACCCCGGTTTTCCGGCCGCCGGGCCAAAGCCATGGCGGCCCACAGCGCCGCCCCGGAGGAGATGCCCACAAAGATTCCCTCGGTCCGGGCAATCTTCTTGGCGGTGGCATAGGCGTCCTCGTCGGTGACGGGGATGATCTCGTCATAAATGCCGGTATCCAGCACCTCGGGGACAAAGTTCGCGCCGATGCCCTGGAGCTTGTGGGGCCCGGCCTTGCCGCCGCTGAGCAGGGGAGAAGAAGCCGGCTCCACAGCCACCACCTGAATGTTCGGATTTTGGGCTTTCAGGTATTTTCCCGTGCCGGTGAGGGTGCCGCCGGTGCCTACCCCGGCCACGAAGATATCCACATTCCCGTCGGTGTCGGCCCAGATCTCCGGCCCGGTGGTGGCCATGTGGACGGCGGGATTGGCGGGATTTACGAATTGCCCGGCGATGAAGCTGTTTGGAATCTGGGAGCGCAGCTCCTCCGCCTTATCGATGGCCCCCTTCATGCCCAGGCTTCCCTCCGTGAGCACCAGCTCGGCGCCGTAGGCCTTCATCAGAAGCCGCCGTTCCACACTCATGGTCTCGGGCATGACAATGATAATCCGATAGCCTCTGGCCGCGGCCACGGCGGCAAGGCCAATGCCCGTATTGCCGGAGGTGGGCTCGATGATGACGCTGCCGGGCTTGAGAAGACCGCGCTTCTCGGCGTCGTCGATCATGGCCTTGCCCACCCGGTCCTTCACGGACCCGGCGGGATTCCGGTATTCCAGCTTCACCAGAACCTTCCCCCCAAGGGCTTCCTGAGCTTCCAGCCGCCGGACCTCCAGCAGCGGGGTCCCGCCGATGAGCTGGTCAATGGAAGTATAGATGTTTGCCATAAAAACCCTCCCGGTTTTATGAAATTTTGCTTAAATTGTAGCGCGATGCCGGGGCTTTGTCAAGAAAAACAGAATTGACTTTCCCCTGGGAATCCTGTAGAATAAACAAAATCTCCGATATGAGGAAAAGGGGAAAGAGGCGGGATTATGGACAGAAAGCTGTTGAACAGAGACTTTTTATTGATGCTCCAGGGAGAGCTGGTCAGCGGCCTGGGAGACATTTTGTACAGCGTGGCCATCGGCTACTGGGTCTACGACGTGACGGGCTCCAGCGCCCTGATGGGCATCCTGTCCTCCATCTCCATGTTCGTCACCATGTTCCTGGCCCCCTTCAGCGGCGGCATCGTGGATAAGGCCAACCGCAAGGCCATCATCGTGGGCATGGATGTACTCCGGGGCGTTTTGATGCTGGGGGTCGGCGCCCTTGCCCTCACCTCCCGGCTCAGCGTGCCGGTGGTGGCGGCCGCGGCGCTGCTGGCGGCCCTGTGCTCCACGCTGTTCGGCCCCGCCGTATCCACGGTGATGATCGACATCATTCCCCATGACGACATGGTCCGGGGCCAGTCCATCCACTCCGGAGCCACCACCGCCCTGAGCCTGGTGGGCAAGGCGGTCAGCGGCGCGCTGGTGGCCTTTCTGGGGGTGCCGGTGATCATTGTACTCAACGGCGTTTCCTACCTGATCTCCGCCCTGACGGAGGCCTTCATCCACATTCCCAAGACGGTGCATCAGGGGGAAACTGTGACGGTTGGGGGACTGTTTCGGGACTTTGGGACCGCCCTGAAGGCCATTGCGGCGGACCCCTTTCTTCGCATCTGCGTCCCAAGCAGCTTGGCCATCAACCTCCTTGCCGCCGGGTCTGTGGCCATGATGCTGCCCTTCGTCCTGGAAAAGGGGTATGACGTGGAATTCTACGGGGTTCTCATGTCCGTGGATACGGCGGCGTCTCTTGCCTGCGTCTTTCTGCTGGGGATCATCCGTTTCAGCCCCAGAACCCGTTTCTTTCTGCTGGGGGCCGGGTTTATGCTGGGCGGGGCGTTTTCCATCGGGGCCTACCTGGTGGCGGGACGGGGTCTGATGTGCCTGCTGCTCTTTTTGGGCGGCTTCGGCTGCACCCTGGGCAACAGCGTTCTCAATGCCTCCATGGTCCTGGCCATCCCCGAGGGCAACCGGGGCGGCATCCTGGGCCTTCTGCAATCCGGGGCGGTGGGAGGTATGGCCCTGTCCACCCTGGCCTACGGCTTTTTGTGCGATGTGTTTCCGGTGTACCTGGTGTTCACCGTGGGGGTGCTGCTGAGTGCGGTGCCCATGGGCTACCTCTGCTTCAGCCGCTGTACGCGGCAGTTCATTTTGGAAAATTAGGGCGTGATGAAGCGCCCCAAAATATGGAGGGATCTCTATGACGGACTATCAAGCATCCTATTATGAAAAGCGGGGCCAGAAGCTGGTGAAAAGCCTCCTCGACCGGGGATTTGACGCCTGCTACTGCGAAAATAAGGCCGCGGCCCTGGAAAAGGCCCTGTCCCTCATTCCCCAGGGAAGTCTGGTGAGCTGGGGCGGGGCCACCTCGGCCCAGGAGATCGGCCTGATGGACGCGGTAAGGGCCGGTAACTACAGAGTCCTGGACCGGGACACTGCCAAGGACCAAGAGCAGAAGCTGGACGGCATGAGGCAGGCCCTTCTGTGCGATGTGTTTCTCACCGGGGCAAATGCCCTGAGCCTGGACGGCCAGATGGTGAACATCGACGGCACGGGAAACCGGGTGGCGGCCATGTGCTATGGGCCGGGAACGGTGCTGGTCATTGCGGGCATGAACAAGGTCTGCGACAGCCTGGAGGAGGCGGTGACCCGGGCCAGAACCGTGGCGGCGCCCATCAATGCCCAGCGCTTCCCCGGAAAGACACCCTGCCGGGCTGCGGGGGCCTGCGGCGACTGCAAGAGCCCGGACTGCATCTGCAACCAGATCCTCATCACCCGCCGCTGCCGTCCCGCCGGACGGATCAAATTCATTCTGGTGGGGGAAAACCTGGGCTTCTGATACTGATATTCAATAAAAAACTTTTATTCGTAGAATTGAAGTTTTTTAT
>DETX01000001.1:5228-5348 GCA_002362145.1 Clostridiales bacterium UBA3277 | reverse complement strand
TTTATTGAATATCAGTATCAGTATGCTTACGAAAGTCGATAGCCTAAATTCAAAAAAATCCCCTCCGGCCATGGGCTGGAGGGGATTGCGCTTACTTCACGTACTCAATGACCACACGGC
>DETX01000001.1:0-4917 GCA_002362145.1 Clostridiales bacterium UBA3277 | reverse complement strand
TCACGTACTCAATGACCACACGGCGGTTGGGCTCGGTGCCGGTGGAATGGGTGGTGATGTTCTCCATATCCTGGAGGGCCGCGTGGATGACATGGCGCTCATAGGCGTTCATGGGCTCCAGGGTGGTGCGGCGGCGGGCCTTCAGAACCTGCTGGGCCTTCTTCCGGGCATACCGGCGCAGGCTCTCCTCCCGCTTCTCCCGGTAGCTCTCGGCGTCCACATTGATGCGGATGTGGCCTTCCACGCCCCGGTTGACGGTGTAGTTGCACAGGTGCTGAATGGCGTCCAGGGTATCTCCCCGGCGGCCGATCAGGTAACCTAAGTCCTCTCCCACCAGGTCCACCCGATAGCTGTTGTCGCCGTCCTTCCAGCAGTGGGGCACCGCCTGGGAGTTCATATGCTCCAGTAGGCCCTTGAGGAAGGTCTCAATCTGCTCCTCCACAGAGCCGGGCTCAGCGGGGGCATAGGTCTTGGGCGCGGCGGGCGCCTTGGGGGGCCGGGGGGCTTCCGCCTTGCGCTCGGGACGGGGAGGACGGGGCTTTTCCTGCCGGGGAGCCTCCGGGGCAGGCTCACGCTTGGGGGCCTCGGCCTTCACGGGCTCTGCCTTGGGGGCCTGGGGCTTGGGCTCCTCGGGCCTGGCCTTTTTCACAGGGGCGGCGGCCTTGGGCTTGGAGCGGGAGGCCGCGCCCAGAGCGCTCTTGGGTGCCTCGGGGGCGGAAGCCGGAACCGGGTCCGGAACCTCGTAGGTCACCTGGACCTTGGCCGGCTGGACGCCGAAGCCCAGAAATCCCGCCTTGGCCTGCTGGAGCACCTGGACGGACACGCTGTCCCGGTCCAGGCCCAGCTGAGCAAGGGCCGTTTCAATGGCAAGATCGATGGTCTTGCCGCTGGTAACGATGGTCTTTTCCATGGATCATTCCTCCGTAGACTGGGAAGCGTAGCGGTTGGGGTCGTAGTTGCGGCCCTTGCAGTAGGGACGGCTGGGAATGCCGGACATGACGGAATTCTCATCCATGCCATCCTCGGCCTGGATGCCCTTCCGGGCGGCATAGTCCTTCGCCGCGGCCTCACGGGCGGCGGCCTCCTGGCTGCGCTGCTGCTTCTGGAGCTTCTTCTTGCTGGTATTCTCGGTGATGCCGTCGGGGTTGGCAGCCCGGCGCTCCGCCCGGACACGCTCCTTCTCCGCCTCCAGCCGGTCCTGTTCCAGGGCCTTTTGCAGGCGCACGGCGTCCTCGGCGTCATAGATCTTGCGGTAGTGGTTGGTCATGATGGGATCGGAGATCATACGAACCAAGCCGCCGATGAACCAGTACAGAGACAGTCCCGCGGAAATGGTGAAGCCGATCCACAGAGACATCAGGGGCATCATCCACATCATCATGTTCATGGACTGATTCTGCTGGGACTGCTTGGCCGCCTCCTTGTCCACCACGCCGTTCTCGTCGGTGACCACGGAGTTGTTGGTTTTCTGCATGATGGCAGTCTGCAAAACCTGGGAGCCCGCGGAAAGAATGGGAATCAGGAAGGCGCCGATATGGGCCCAGTCCCACACCCACTTGGGGGAGAAGATATTAAACATGGGGATAGCGCCCAGGTCGATGCCGAGGAAATTAAAGTTGATGCCCTGAAGGGTCATCTCGCTGATGCCTGGAATGGCGGCCCGGATGGCCTCGGCAAACTGGGGGATGGCCTGGGCAGCCACCACCTGATCGTAGTAGCTGTTGTTGGAGAAGAGCGCCGGAGCGCCGGACTTCACAATTTCCACAATGGTGGCCGCGTGCTCAGCGGTCTCCATCAGGATGTAGCTGATGGGCTGGCGGATAACCGTGTACAAGGGGATCAGGATCAGCATGGGGATAAAGCTCCACAGGCAGCCTCCGCCCATGGACACGCCCTCGCTCTTATACATCTCCTGAAGGGCCTGGTTCTGCCGCTGGGGATCGTCGGCATACTTCGCCTGGATCTCCTGCATTCTGGGGGTCAGCCGGGACATCTTCATCATGCTCTTCTTGGACTTGGCATTGATGGGCATCAGAATGAGCTGGACCAGGATACCGAAGAGGATGATGGCAACGCCGTAATTGGTGGTGGTGTGGTACAGTATGGACAGCAGCCAGCCGAAGGGTACGGTGACAATGTCCGATAACTTGAATGCCAGGATCATAGACGTTCCTCCTTCATAATGGGTAGGTCAGGGTACGGGATCGTAGATGTCGCCCTTGTAAAAGGGATGGCAGCGCAGAAAGCGCCGCAGGGCAAGCCAGCCGCCCTTTCGCACCCCGTATTTGCCAATGGCTTCCAGCGCGTAGGCACTGCAGGTGGGGCGGAACCGGCACCGGGCCGGAAAGGCGGGAGAGATATTGCGCTGGTAGAATCGGATGAGCGCCATGAGGAAGTTTTTCATGCTTGATCCTCCCGGAGGATGCCAGCCCGCTTCGCCAAAGCCAGGTAGCTCTTCACCAGGCGGTCAAAGGGGGCCTCCACGGCCCGGGACCTGGCCACCACCACGATATCCCAGCCGGGCTGGAATTTCTCCTCGTTCAGGCGGTAAACCTCCCGCAGGCGGCGGCGGACCCGGTTTCGCAGATGGGCCTTCCCCAGCTTTTTGCTGACGGTGATCCCCACCCGGTTTCCACCCGCCCGGTTGCGGCGGGCATACAGCACCAGATAGCCGTCGGACACCCCCTGGGTATGGTAGAGCCTGCGGAAAATGTGGTTTAATTTCAGGCTGGTCGAAAACTTCATAACTGTTCCTCACGAAAAGGGCCTCGGCCCTAAAAAAGGGAGCGGGGCGAATTGCCATTCACCCCGCTTTAGCTCCCATTTCGCTCGATGGTTCTCTCGGTTACCCTCGACACCAATCGCATCAAGCGGACAGAACCTTGCGGCCCTTCGCGCGGCGGCGGGCCAGAACCTTACGGCCATTGGAAGTAGCCATTCTCTGGCGGAAACCGTGAACCTTGGAGCGGTGACGGCGGCTGGGCTGATAGGTACGCTTCATTTGGGATACACCTCCTGTCAAATTCAATATGCTCGACAGCCCGTCCGGGCCGCAGCAACACATAGGAAATGACCGTTACGGTCACACGAGAAATATTATAACCGAAAAGACGCTGTAGGTCAATCTTTTTTTCGGAATTTGCCGGTTTTTTCACCGCCTCCGGGGCCAGTCTCCGTCAAGCTTCGCCAAAGTCCGCTCATAGCCCGGGTCATCGGGGGCGTAGGGCGTGGGCTGGAAGTCATTTCTTCCGGTGATGGAGCTGATGCAGACGGGAATCACCGTGGTCTGCCCAAGATGCACCTCGCCGTCCGGCTCCCGGATCACCTCCTGCTGGACCACCACAGAATCAAAGTCCCGGGGATTGCTGTTCCCGCCGAAGGAGAAATTGCCCAGGGAGTAGAAAATCACGCCGCCGCCATAGTCCTCCCGGTCCTGGAGCACGTGGGGATGGCTGCCGATGACCAGATCGGCCCCGGCGTCGATGGCCGCGTGGCCCACATCCTTCTGCTGCTGGGTGGGGTGGTAGGTGTACTCCCCGCCCCAGTGGGGCAGAACCACAATGATCTCCGCCCCCTCCTGCCGCAGCGCTTCAATGCCCGCGGTCATTTTCTCCACGTCCAGGCAGTAGTAGACCATGCCGTAGAGGCCCACCTTGAGGCCGGAGGCCGTGGTCACCAGGCAGGTGTTATCCTGCTCCACGTAGCTGACCCCGGCCGCCTCCAGATTCTCCTTGGTGGCCTCGTAGCCCTTTGCCAGGTAGTCCATGGAGTGGTTGTTGGCGATGGTCACGGCCTCAACGCTGTTTTGGGTCAGGATGTTAACGTACTCCGGAGGGCCCCGGAACACGTGCTTTTTCACCGCGTAGCTCCCCCGGGGGCAGAGGGGCCCCTCCAGGTTCACCAGGGTCAGGTCGTCCCCGGAGAAGTAGTCCAGCACCCCCCGGAAGGGGTAGCCGTAGTCCTCCCCAATGGTTTTGAAGAAGCCCTGGGGCGCGTACTCCGTGCTGGCGCTGCCGCCCAGGGTGCAGTCCCCGGCAAACGTCAGCACAAACCGCTCCGGTTCCGGCGGCTGGGTCTCAGGGGGCTGGGTTTCGGAGGGCTGGGTCTGCTCTGCGGCAAAGGCCTCCGTTACCGGCGGCTGGGTCTCAGGCGCCGCCGTGGCGGCCACGGTCTCCGGCGTCCCGCCGGCGCAGGCCCCCAGGAAAAGGGCCAGGCTCAAAATCAGCGTTCCCGCCCGGAAGCGTATGTTCATATCCTCTCCCCGTTTCTTTTTTGTTTCCCTATCGGAAGTCTGACCGTTCAGGCTTCCTGGCTGCGCTTTTTCATCAGCGCCCGCATACGGGCGGAGTGGTCCAGCTCCCGCTTGCGGATGCGCAGGCTCTTGGGGGTGCACTCCAACAGCTCGTCATCGGCCAAAAATTCCAGGCACTGCTCCAGGGAGAATACCCGGGGCGAGGTCAGGCGGATGTTTTCGTCGGAACCGGCGGCCCGCATATTGGTCAGCTGCTTGCGCTTGCAGACGTTGACGGTCATATCCTCGTTCCGGCTGCAAATGCCCACCACCATACCGGCATAGACCTGGACGCCGGGCTCGATGAACAGGGCGCCCCGCTCCTGGGCGGCGCCCAGGCCGTAGGCCACGGCCTCACCGGTCTCGAAGGCGATGAGCGAGCCCACCTGGCGGCGCTCGATCTCCCCCTTCATGGGGGCGTAGGAATCCAGCACCGAGGACATGACGCCCTCGCCCCGGGTATCGGTGAGGAACTCGTTGCGGTAGCCGAAGAGGCCCCGGGAGGGAATCAGAAATTCCAGGCGGTAGCGGCTGCCCATGGGGGTCATGCCCAGCAGATCGCCCTTGCGCTTGCCCATCTTCTCGATGACCGCGCCCATGCACTCCTCGGGCACGTCGGCCACCAT
>DETX01000058.1:4791-4977 GCA_002362145.1 Clostridiales bacterium UBA3277 | reverse complement strand
CTGAGAAACCCCCGTCCGGCCAGAGGCCGGACGGGGGCACCAACAGAATATTTTGACAAAAGGCGGCGCATATGGTAGGATAAGGACGCCCATCTGCCAGATGGGACAGAAGGTGCCGCTGCATAAAGACGGTTAGCCGCTCCCCCGTGGGGCCGCCAAAGGCGGCCTTAGGGCTATGGCGGGGTT
>DETX01000058.1:4310-4489 GCA_002362145.1 Clostridiales bacterium UBA3277 | reverse complement strand
GCTATGGCGGGCTTCGCCCGCCCAACGCCTGGATTCCGCAAGGGCCGCTGAAGGAGGTCCCTGCGCAATCATTGGAAGGGGGGTGAGGCTGATGTGGAAAAGGACATTAGAAAAGGCCGCTCTCATCGCAATTTTCGCGGTGTTGACGGCGCTTCTACTTACCACAAAAGCGTGTTAGC
>DETX01000058.1:0-4023 GCA_002362145.1 Clostridiales bacterium UBA3277 | reverse complement strand
TACTTACCACAAAAGCGTGTTAGCCGTCCGGCTGGTCCCCGAACGGCTAACATAGTTTTACTGTGTTGGTAACGGAGGGCTGACTGTCTTGCAGGGGCACCCTTCTGTTTTTATTATAGCCGGTGTGAGCCGCCTTGTCAAGTGTGACAGGGCGGCTTTTCGCACCCTGAGAAAGGAAGGACCATGAGCGAATTATTGGAACTGCTGCTGCGTCCGGAGGCGCCGGACGTGATGAAGCAGCTGCCGGAGAAGCAGGTGGAGGTCAAGCGGCTGACCCGCCTGTTGGGCGAGCCGGCGGTCTTTACGCTGAAGGGGCTGCCCTACGGTCGGGTGGAGGAACTGCAGCGGCTTCAGGAGGGGGCGGAAGTCCAAATCCTCCTGGCCGGCTGCGAGACGCTGCGGGACCCGGCCCTGACGGCCAAGTACGGCGTGCCCACCCCGTCGGAGGCGGTAAAGCGGCTGCTGCTGCCCGGAGAGATCGCGGATCTGAGCCGGGAGGTGGAGAAGCTGTGCGGCTACCGGGAAAGGACCATCCGTGAGGTAAAAAACGCCTAGAGGAGGGCGACGACGAACTGAACCTGCTGTATTACCTGTTCCACGTCCACCACTGGACGCCGGAGCAGTACTGGGCCATGGGGCCCGGCGGCAGGGATCTCAGCTGGGCGCTGGCCCTCCGAGAGGCGGAGGAACGCCGGGAACAACCCCGGAGAAGATAAAAACGCCGCCCTAAAAAGGGCGGCGGGGCAGGGTTAGTATACGACCTTTGGCAACGGGAACAGCCAGAATAAAATGGCGGCAATTACCATCAATGCTGTAAAAAAATGGCCGGGCCAGGGGAAGAAATCTGCAAGCTGACGGTTATAAAACCGCCGGTGCCTCCAGCACCAATCCGGAGCCCAGTCCGGCAGTCTCTTTACCGCCCATGCCAACAACAGCCAAACGGCAATCATCCCGGTTGCCACCCACGCTATCGAATAGTCCGGCTGCAGCATGATCCCACCACCTTTCCCTTTCAGTATATCCGGGAAAATCCAATCTGTCAAGGACGCGGGCAAAGGCAAAAACGCCGCCCCGGGAGGGCGGCGGGAGGAGTCAGTATCCGAGGGCGCGGTAAGGATCAAGAGCAGAAAACAGAACACAAAGAATAATCGCAAGGATCAACATGGCTACCATAAATTTCCCTCCAAAGTTACCAATAAAACGAAGCCATTCATCCTTGAGGCGATCCCACCAAGTGTAGCGTTCCATACTGCCACCACCTTTCCCTTTTAGTATATCCAGTAAATCTCAATCTGTCAAGGAGGTGTTCCCTATTCCGAAAGAAAGCATGCTGAAGGTGTATTTCTCCGTCGTGGACGGCGGCTCCGCCACGCTGACAAAGCTGACGGACAAGACCAAGGCGCTGGACAAGGAGAGCCAACTGCTGGAGGAGACCTATCAGGCCCTCCAGAAGGCCAACAGCTCCCTCATCAAGAAGAAGACCGAACTGCAGGGGGAGCTGAACAAGGTCAACCAGGAGGTCCGGGAGGCAAAGAAGGCCTTCAACGACCTGGCGACCGAGACCAACAGCAAGGCCTACGAGAAGGCCCTGGAAAAGCAGGCCGCACTCCGCTCCCAGATCGCGGGGACCACCAAGGCCCTGCAGGAAAACCAGAAGATGTACAAGGAGAACATGGAGACCATCCGGAAGGATTCCGGCAAAGGCGGTATCTTTGACGGGTTGAACGGCATCGCATTTGGACTGGCTTCTTCTGGTGTAGGAAAACAATTCTCCAGTGCGGCAGGAGGATTTATTCAGGCGATAGCATCCAGCGAGATCGGAACGCCAGAGGCCTCCAAGTGGTCTGATACCATTAGCGGAGCGATTTCGGGCGCAGCGGCAGGCTCTGCGCTAGGGCCGTGGGGCGCACTGATCGGCGGCGGCATTGGATTAGCCTCTGGCTGGATCACCGCCCAAACCAAAATCTTCGAGGCCAAGGACGACGCCTTCAAGGACTACTACAAGACCCTCTATGAGGAAGCGGGTGCGAGGACGGAGCAGTCCATCACCTCCGGCTCCGCCCTGGCGGGGAGCCGGGAACAGGACGCTATCTCCTTCTCCACCCTGTTTGGCGACCG
The DNA here is from genome assembly GCA_002362145.1 of Clostridiales bacterium UBA3277. Taxonomy (GTDB): domain Bacteria; phylum Bacillota; class Clostridia; order Oscillospirales; family Oscillospiraceae; genus Faecousia. The sequence continues at coordinate 1,905 of DETX01000058.1, read as the reverse complement.
GGGCAAGGCGGACACCTACCTGGAAAGCATGGTGGACATGGCCAACCGGACGCCCTTCCTGTACGACGACCTGAAGGCCATGAGCAAGACCCTGGCGACCTACGGGTGGGACGGCACGAACATGCTCCCTGTGCTCCAGAAGATCGGGGATGCGGGGGCGGCGCTGGGAATGGCCACAGGAGACATGTCCGCCGTGGCCACCGCGCTGGGGCGGATGCGCAGCAGCGACAAGGCCAGTCTTGAGTATCTGAACATCCTCAACGACCGGGGCATCGGCGCCGTGGGCTATCTGGCGGAGGCAAAAGGAGTATCCGTGGGGGACATGTACAGCATGATCTCCAAAAACCAGATCTCCGGTACGGAAGCGGTGGATATCCTGCTGGAGGCCCTGGAGCGGGACTTTTCCGGCTCTATGCTGGCCCAGTCGAAGACCTTTTCCGGCCTGAGCTCCACTCTGGAGGGCCTGATGAACGAGATCGACAATGCCGGAGGCGAGGGCTATAACGAGGAGAAGGGCAAGGGCATCCAGGCCGACATTGACGCCTACGGCGGAGCCCTGGGAGATGCGCTGGGCTACGTCAACGCCGTCGCGGGGCAGACCCAGGCGCGCATGGAGAACCTGGAGGCCCAATATAAGCGGGAAGCCCTGTCCGCCGTGCTGCTGGGGGACTACGACCGGGGATTGTTCACCGAGGAGGAGAAGCAGCAGCTGGAGGCGTGGCGGCAGGACTACCAGGAGGCGGTCAAAACCCTGAACGACACTGCCGGGGAGGGCGAGGAGGGCCTGCGAGCCGGAAAGCAGGTGGAAGATCTGAAGGAACGGGCAGAGACGCTGGCCCAGGCCGCATTTGACAGTTCCGACGCTTCCCAGACCCTTCAGGAGACCGAACAGGAGCAGATCGCCGCTATCCGGGACAGCATCACCGCCACCAACGACCTGGCCGGAGCCCTGCGCAGCTACGAGACCAATCAGGAATTCAGCAAGGGCATGGGGGCCGGCAGCCTGTTGGGCGGCGGCGCGGAAGGGAACGAAGCGGGGGCGTCCCTGATGGCCTATACCGGTACCGGCAGATCCGCCATGCCGGGGAGCGGCGGGTCCTTCCGGATTCCGGACTACGTCTCCCGGGCCTCCGGGCAGCGAGTGGTCCCTTACGACAACTTCCCGATCCTGGCCCATCAGGGGGAGCGGCTGCTGACCGCCGGAGAGGCCAGGGAGCAGGACGCGGCAGCAGCGGACGGGGGCGGGATCAAGATCACCGTCACCGGCAACAGCTTCCAGGGAACCGGGGAGGAGATGGCGGACCAGTTGGCGGGCCTGCTGCTGGAGCGGCTGCGGCTGGCTCGTATGAGAGGATAAGCCATGAACGGAGAGAAGATCTTCTACTTCCTGTCGGAAGATGGCCAGATGGCCCTGCCGGTGACGCCCAGGCGGTATACCTGGGCCAAGGGGAAAAATGTGGAGACGGTGAATATCAGCGCCATAGGAGACGTCTCCCTGGCGGGAAAGCCCACCAGATATGCCGGGCGGATCGAGTGCATGTTTCCCGCCAATCCATACGCCTGGCTGACGCCGGGCGCGTCCACAGATCCTTACTGGTACGTCAGCCGGTTTTCCGAATGGGCCAGGGAGGAAACGGTGGTACGCTTCATCGTGGGCGGAACAGACATCAACGCCCAGGTCCTCATTGAGGAGATCCAGTATGAGGAGCAGGACGGCAGCGGAGACGTGTATGCCAGGATCGAGCTGAAGGAGTGGGTGGACATCGAGGCGGTGACGGTGTCCAACTCGGACACATCCGCTACAAAGAACAAGGGACAGAGCCAGAGCGGCAGCCGGGAGCAGTATACCATTGTCAGCGGCGACATGCTCAGCGTGCTGTGCCGCCGGTTCTACGGCAACGGGAC
>DETX01000127.1:5149-7220 GCA_002362145.1 Clostridiales bacterium UBA3277 | reverse complement strand
GGTTTTATTAGATTTTAGTATTACCGGGCTCAGCGCTGGAAGGTGGTGCTCAGGGTGGTGGACCAGCTCTCGCCCGGGGCCAGGATGGCCGCCGCTTCCTTGTCCTCCCACCGGCGGGAGCCGCCCTCGGGGCTGGGCAGGCTGTGCCAGGGCTCGATGCACACAAACCGGGGCATGCCGGGCTTGCTCCACAGCAGGGTGTAGGGGAAATCCGAAATGTCGCAGACCACGGCCCTGCCGGTGCCCTTTTCGTAGACGCCCAGGGTCTTGGAGCGGAGGTTGATCATGCAGTGGCTGTCGTTGTCGAAGAGGTGCTCGTCAATGGGGATGGTGTCGATGTTGGCGGGCATCAGATAGACGTTGCCGTGGACCAGGCCGTGGGGCTGGCAGTTGAGGCAGACGGGGCTCTCCATGTCGGAGAACCGGAACTCGTAGTCCGTGGCCGTGTGCTGATTGTCAAAGGGAATGGCGAAGGCCGGGTGGAAGCCGATGCCGAAGGGCATTTCCTCCGGGTCCTGATTTTCAACCGTCAGGGTGTGGTGGAGGGTATCCCCCTCCAGGGTGAAGGTGGAGACTAAGCGGAATTCATAGGGGAAGTGCTTGCGGGTCTCGTCGTCGGAGCGCAGCTCCAGCATCACCATGTTTTCGTCCTTGGCCACCAGCTCGTGGTCCATAAGCCGGGCGAAGCCGTGCTGGCCGGAGGGGAAGGTCTGCCCCTTGCACTCGATGACGTCGTCCACCACCTTGCCCGCGTGGGGGAAGAGGATGGGGGCGTGGTAGCCCCAGTGGTCCTTGTCCGCCTGCCACATATGCTCCACGCCGTCGCACTTGCGGATGACGCTCTTGACCTGGGCGCTCCAGGTGGTGACGGTGACAGACAGATACTCGTTTTCGATGGTGTAATCCATGGGAATTTCCTCCGTTTCTCTATTTCTGTTTTTAGGCGAACGGTTTACGTAAGCACACGGAAAATTTGTTATTGTCAAGCAGCCGCGCTTGCCTCTCCCTTTGGGAGAGGTGCCCCCGCAGGGGGCGGAGAGGGCCCTCTCAGTCACGGCGAAAGCCGTGACTGCTTGACACTGTGGTATGATTGCCACTGGCAATCATAGAAAATTCTAATCTGCTGCGCTGTGCGCCACCCCAATGGGGGAGCCTACATTTTTACGATCAGCTTATGAAAACCGATAACCACAATTCCGTTTTTCTATTTCAGCGCGAAGTAAATTAGTACGACCACGCCAAGGACAATCCGGTACACGCCGAAGGCGGAGAAGGAATGCCTGCGGACGTATTCCATCAGCCCCCGGATCACCAGCAGGCTCACCAGGAAGGACACCATGCAGCCCACCGCCAGCACGGCGATTTCGCTGCCCGTGGCGCTGACCCCGGACAGCAGGAATTTCAGCAGCTTAATTGCGCTGGCCCCCAGCATGGTGGGGATGGCCATGAAAAAGGAGAACTCCGCGCCGGCAGACCGGGAGGTGCCCAGCAGTATGGCGCCGAGAATGGTGGACCCGGACCGGGAGGTGCCGGGGACCAGGCTCAGGCACTGGAAAAGGCCGATGCCCAGGGCGGTCTTGTAGTCAATGTCGTGGACGTCGGCGATGGTTTTCTGATGCCGGCCCAAGCTCCGGTTTTCCACCAGGATGAAGGCCACGCCGTAGACGATCAGGGCGATGGACACCACCACGGCGTTGTGCAGATGGGCGTCCATCCAGTCGTCCAGCAGGATTCCCACCACCCCGGAGGGGATGATGGCGGCGATGACCTTGGCCCAGAGGTTCCAGGTCTGCTGCTTTTGCAGGCCGTTTTTCCTGGGGGAGAAGGGGTTGAGCTTGTGGAAGAACAGCACCACCACCGCCAGAATCGCTCCCAGCTGAATGACCACGTCGAACATGGAGCGAAACTCCTCCGACATGTTTAAGGTGACAAATTCGTTTAAAAGAATCAAATGGCCTGTGGAGGAGATGGGGAGCCACTCGGTGACGCCCTCCACAATGCCGAAAAGAACTGCCTTTAAGATTTCTGCCATAGTCTGCTCCTTGATTCTAGGGCCTATCTGAAAACTGTC
>DETX01000127.1:0-4806 GCA_002362145.1 Clostridiales bacterium UBA3277 | reverse complement strand
CAGAGCAAAAATCCCTCGCTGTTGTGGTCATCTCGCCAGTTTTCAGATACGGCCTAAATTCGCCCCGGAAAGGCTTTTCCCTATCATAGCGCCAAACGGCCGCATTTGCAAGCATAACTTGCGGCCCCATTCACAAATTGGGGGCCAAGTCTTTACAAATTGTTCACCCTGCTTCCGCATTTTGCGCTATAATATGGATAAAAGCGTATATTCCCCCGGTGGACCCTTCCACCGGGAGACGAAAAGATGGAGGTATGAAGTATGGCTGTTTCCGTATTGATTGTCGAGGACGACCGCAACATTTCCGAGCTTCTGCAAATGTATCTGGAAAAGGAGGGCTACGCCGTCACAGCGGCCTACGACGGCGGCCAGGGTCTCAGCAAATTCCGGGCCATCAAGCCGGATTTGGTGCTGCTGGACGTGATGATGCCCGTGATGGACGGCTGGTCCGTGTGCAAGGCCATCCGCGCCGAGGCCCAGACCCCGGTGATCATGCTCACCGCTAAGGGGGAGACCGACGACAAGGTAGCGGGCCTCAAAACCGGCGCCGACGACTATATCACCAAGCCCTTCGAAATGAAGGAGGTGCTGGCCCGGATTGAGGCAGTGCTCCGCCGGACCTCCTCCGCCGCCGCCGAGAAGAAAGCCCGGCGGCTGGTCTATGACAAGCTGGTCATCGACATGGACGCCTTCGAGCTGACGGTGGACGGGAAAAAGGTGGACACGCCCCCCAAGGAGATGGAGCTTCTCTACTACCTGGCCTCCTCGCCCAACCGGGTCTACACCCGCAACCAGCTTCTCGACGAAGTCTGGGGCTTTGACTACTTCGGCGACTCCCGGACGGTGGACGTCCACGTCAAGCGCCTGCGGGAGAAGCTGGAGGGGGTTTCCGACAAGTGGAGCCTGAAAACCGTCTGGGGCGTGGGATATAAATTCGAGGTGCTGTAAGCATGAAAAGCAGCTTCGGCCGGAATTTTTCCACCGCCGCCACGATCTTGCTGCTGTCTCTGGTGATTCTGGGGACCTCCTTTCAGCTCCAGGTCCGTCAGTACCTCAAAAACACCACCATGCAGAACCTGGAGCAGGACGCCAAGGTCATTTCGGACCTGGCCGCCTCCTACAGCATGGAGGGCAATTTGGAGAACCGGAATTTCATGCTGAACCTGGACGTCATCTCCCAGGTCAGCGACGCCGAGGCGGTGGTCTGCGACAATGACGGCTACATTGTCCTGTGCTCCCACAGCCGGGGCACCCGGGATTTTGAGGGATTGCAGCTCAACCGCACCTACCTCAACAAGGTCTATCAGAACGGCGGGGACTGCCTCACCGGGGTGATCCAGGGACTCTATGAGGACCGGCGCTACATCGTCAGTAAGCCCTTCTACGATTCCGGGGGAAGTCCCCTGGGGGTGGTCATCGTCTCCTCCTCCACCGCTTTGGCGGGGGAGATACTGTCCCGGATTTCCAACATTTTTCTCACAGCCTCCGCCTTTGTGGTGCTGGTGTCGGTGCTGGCGGTGATGGCCTTCGCCCGGCGGGAGAGTAAGCCATTGAAAGAAATGGCCGGGGCTGCCACGGCCTTCGGCCACGGGGACCTGGACGCCCGGGTCAAGCTGGAGGACGACTACTCCGAAGAAGTGGAGGAGCTGGCCCTGGCCTTTAACAACATGGCCTCCTCCCTGCAAAAGAGCGAGTATAAGCGGCAGGAATTTGTTGCCAACGTCTCCCACGAGCTGAAAACCCCCATGACCACCATCTCCGGCTACATCGACGGCATTCTGGACGGGACCATCCCGGAAGAGCGCCGGGAGCACTATCTGCGCATCGTCTCGGACGAGACCAAGCGCCTGTCCCGGCTGGTGCGCAGTATGCTGGACATCTCCCGGCTCCAGGCCGAGGGGGGCATTCCGGATGAAAAGAAGCTCCACTTCGATCTGTGCGAGACCGCCGGGCAGGTGCTCATCACCTTCGAAAAGAAGATCAACGACAAGGGCATCGTGGTGGACGTGCAGATGCCGGAGCACCCGGTGGACACCTTCGCCAACCAGGACTATATCACCCAGGTGATCTACAATCTCATTGACAACGCCGTGAAGTTCTGCCCCGCCGGGGGCACCCTGGGCCTTCGCATCCGGGAGGGCACGGAGAAGGCCTACGTCTCCGTCAGCAACGACGGGGACACCATCCCCCCGGAGGAGCTGCCGCTGGTCTTTGACCGGTTCCACAAGACCGACAAGTCCCGCTCCCGGGACCGGGACGGCTGGGGTCTGGGGCTTTACATCGTCAAGACCATCATTTGCAGCCACGGCGAGGACATCTCCGTCACCAGCCGGGACGGGAAAACCGAATTCACCTTCACCATGCCCCTGGCCACCTGACGCCGCGGCAATTCCGGGAGGACCTCTCATGGAGGAAAACAGAAAATATACCAACTGGGACGACGGCGTCTACGGCACCGGTCCCATGGAGCCGCCGAAGAAGCACAACGGCACCCTGGCGGTGCTGCTGATTCTTATTATCTTTCTGTGCGGCATTGTGACGCTGCTGAGCGTCATGAACATCAAGCTCTTCCAGCGCCTGCAGCTGCGGGAGGAGACCCTGGCCATCACCTTTGACGATGCCAAGCAGGAGACCGTCGGCACCCAGCCGGAGGCCGAAACTGGTTCCGCCCCCAAGACCCAGGAGAGCGCCACCTTCGACCTCCACCAGTCCCCCAGCGGCGCCGAGAACGTGCCCCAGGAGGGGGGGCTTTCCCTGCAGGAAATTTACCGGCAGTGCGCCCCCTCGGTGGTCAGCATCTCCTCCACCCGCAGCGGCGGCACCACCACCGGCACCGGAGTGATCTTCACCGAGGACGGGCTGCTGCTGACCAACGCCCACGTGGTGGACGGGGCCCTGTCCGTGTCCGTCCAGCTGATGGACGACCGGGTATTCCCGGCGGAGATCCGGGGCCAGGACGAAATTTCGGATCTGGCGGTGCTGAAAATTGGCTGCACCGGCCTGACCCCCGCCCAATTTGGGGATTCCGACGCCCTGCGGGTGGGAGACACCGTGGTGGCCATCGGCGACCCCCTGGGCATCAAATTCCGGGGCACCTTCACAGACGGCATCGTCTCCGCCATCAATCGGGACGTGGAGGTGAGCGGCCACACCATGACCCTGATTCAGACCAACGCCGCCCTGAATTCCGGCAACTCCGGAGGGCCCCTGATCAACTGCTACGGCCAGGTGGTGGGCATTAACACCATGAAGATCGGCGCCTTTGCCGACAGCACCGGGGTGGAGGGCCTGGGCTTCGCCATTCCCAGCGCCACGGTCCGGGACATTGTCTGCCAGCTGCTAAGCCAGGGCTACGTCTCCGGGCGGCCCACCCTGGGCATCACCGGGGAGTCCCTGCCGGTCTTTTACCGGCACTACTACAGCCTGCCCTCGGGTCTCGTCATCACCGGCGTGGAACGGGCCAGCGACGCCTACGAAAAGGGCCTCCAGGACGGGGACATCCTCACCACCCTGAATGGGGTCCGGGTCACCTCCATGAACGAGCTGAGCGCCGCCATCGGCGACCTGGAAGTGGGGGACATGGTGACGGTGAACATCTACCGCTCCGGCAAGAACTACCAGGTGGAGCTGACATTGACGGAGAACAAGGGCTGACAGTTTTCTTTGTATTTTTTCAAGCTGGGCGGCAATGGCCGCCCGGCTTCCCACATTCCATAAAAAAGAGGTAATTTCAGCAATGGAACCCATTTTTCAGAAGGAATTTCAGGTCACCGACATCTGCGTGGACCGGTTTGGACGGCTAAAGCCCTCGGCAATGCTGATCTACGCCCAGGAGCTGGCGGAGGGGCAGTGCAAGGAGCTGAGCCTGGGGCCCGAGGATCTGGCCCGGCGGCGGCTGTTCTGGGCCGTCACCCGGCACAAGGTCCAGATCACCCAGCTGCCCTGCATCGGCCAGAAACTGCGCATCGAGACCTGGCCCATGCCGGCCACCCGGGTGGCCTACCCCAGGTCCATGGTGGCCTACGACGAGCAGGGCAATGAGTGCTTCCGGTCGGTGAGCCTCTGGGTCATCATGGACCTGGACACCCGGAACATGATTCTCCCGGGCAAAAACGGCATCAGCATTCCCGGCACCCTCCGGGGCGGGGAGCTGCCCAGCCCCACGGGCTGCTTGATGCTCCCCCGGGGCAGCAGCCAGGTCCGCACCGTCCGCTACACGGACTTAGACCGCAACGGCCACATGAACAACACCCGGTATCTCGAGTGGATTGACGATCTTCTGCCCAGCGCCTTCCACAGAGGCCGCACCGTGAAGGAGTTCACCGTCTGCTATCTCAGCGAGGTTCTGGAGGGCCAGAGCCTGAATCTGCAATGGGATTTTGTGGACAATGACACCCTCCAGGTGGACGCCCACCGGCGCTCCGGCGACAAGGACGAGCGGGTATTTTCGGCCAGGCTTCTCTTCGATTGAGGGCCTGTTCCGGAATTATGTAAATAGCTGAAAACTCCACAGCTCTGTGCAGAACTGTGGAGTTTTTTCACAGCCCCCGGCAAAATCCGAGATTAATCAACCGTTTTTCCGGGATACCCTGTGGAAAAAACTGTGGAGAATGTGGATAACCTGCCTTCTGTTCGAAAATGTGTAACCTTATGGTTACAATTATGTCAACTTAATACAACCCATTTTCCCCGTTCGACAAAGCCCTCCGGCTCTGAAAAATTATCCCGGACATGGAAACGCCCAGGGCTCCCTTGTGGAAAGGGAGCTGTCAGGGAAGCTGACTGATACTAAAATCTAATAAAACC
>DETX01000013.1 GCA_002362145.1 Clostridiales bacterium UBA3277 | reverse complement strand
TTTATTAGATTTTAGTATCAAAAACTGTTGCGTGCCCCTCTCCCGGGCGGGAGAAGCTCAAAAATCGCTGTATGCCCCTCCCAATCGGGAGGGGCATAGTTGTTTTATCGGAAGGGGCCCGTTTTTGCCCCTTAATTCTTAAGAATTTCTTAAGAATTGCCATCTTTTGACAGTTTCCCATGCAAACCTCCCTCAAAAATGTTATAGTAGAAACCAATATGGATCACGAATTGGGAGGTAGCAAATCATGGTACGTATTTTGGCAGTGGACGATGAGAGGCCCATCGCCGAGCTGCTGCGCTTGAGCCTTACACGGGCGGGCTACGAGTGTGTCTGCGCTTACGACGGCAACGAGGCCGTGGAAAAAATCGACAAGGAGGCCTTTGACCTCATTCTTCTGGATGTGATGCTGCCGGGAATCAACGGCTTCGAGCTCATGGACTACATCCGCTCCACCGGCATTCCCGTAATATTCCTCACCGCCAAGGACGCCGTCAGCGACCGGGTGAAGGGGCTGAAAATGGGGGCCGAGGACTACATCATCAAGCCCTTCGACGTTTTGGAGCTGCTGGCCCGGGTGGAGGGGGTTCTCCGCCGCCACGGCAAGCTGCAAACGGTTTTGGAGGTGGGGGGACTCGTCATCAACGTCTCCTCCATGACGGTGACCCGAGGCGGTCAGGAGATCGCCCTGACCCGGAAGGAATATGAGCTTTTGCTGCTCTTTGCCCGGAACGCCGGGGCGGTGCTGTCGAAAAACGCCATCTATGAGCGGGTCTGGGGCGGCGAATACCCCGAGAGCACCCGGACCGTGGAGCTGCACATCCAGCGGATGAAGAAAAAGGTGGGCTGGGACGACCGGATCAAGCCCGTCTACGGCATCGGCTATCGATTGGAGGTCTGACATGAGCTACCGCCTGCGGCTCATCATCACCATCACGGTGCTCATCGCCGTGACCTTCAGCGTGGGAGGCACCATTTTAATCACCTCCTCCTTTCAGGGGCGGCTGGACACGGAGACCAACGCGGCGCTGAACAATTTTCAAATGGTCCTGGGCACCCTCTCCCTGGTCAACTCCCTGGGTGCCAAGGCCGATTACGGCAGCCTGGGGGCCGCCATGGAGCAGCTCTCGGGCCGTCAGGCCGGGCGGTGGCAGGCCATCCGCCTGTCCTCCAGCGCGAAAACCATCTTTCAGAGCCGCAGCGAGCTCATGGAGGGCTATACCCTCCCCACCCCCAGCAGCAGCCAGTGCACCTATCTGCGGGTCCAGGACAGCTACGGCCGGGGACTTCTGATCCGCAGCGCCGTCCCCGCCGGGAAGGAAACCCTGGTTCTCCAGGCCCGGTTCGACCTGACCTCGGTCTACCAGAACCGCGCAGCCATGCAGGGGCAGTTTTTTAAGATCTACATTGCGGTGGTGCTCATCGGCATTGTCATCGCCGTGATTCTCTCCTACGCCCTGACCAGCCGTCTGCGGGTCCTGACGGCCGCGGTGCGGAAAATCTCCGGCGGAGACCTGAGTACCCGCTCCCGCCTGACCTCCACCGATGAATTCGGCCAGCTCAGCCGGGACTTTGACGCCATGGCCGACAAGCTCCAGGGAAATATCTCCACCCTGGAATCGGACATTGAGCGTCAGGAGCGGTTTCTGGGGGCCTTCGCCCACGAGCTGAAAACCCCCATGACCTCCATCATCGGCTTTGCCGACCTGCTGCGCCAGGGAAATCTGGACGAGAACACCCGGATGATGGCCGCGGACTACATTTACTCCGAGGGCCACCGGCTGGAAAACTTGTCCCACAAGCTCCTGGAGCTTCTGCTGCTGAAAAAGGACACGGTGGTCATGAAGCGGGTGCCCCTGCCCGCCTTTGTCGCCGAGATCGACCATGCCCTCTCCCCGAACCTCCGGGACAAGGGCATCCGCCTGATCTGCCGGGCGGAGCAGAAGCGGGCAGCCTTTGAGCCGGACCTCACCAAGTCCCTGCTCTACAACCTCATCGACAACGCCGGCAAGGCCATGGAAAACGGGGGCATCATCGCCCTGGTGGCCACGGCCATCCCCGGGGGCTGCCAGTTTCTGGTGGTGGACAATGGCCGGGGCATGGAGGAAAAGGAGCTGGACAAGATCACCGAGGCCTTCTACCGGGTGGACAAGTCCCGGTCCCGGAAGCAGGGCGGCGCCGGACTGGGCCTGGCCCTGTGCAAGCAGATTGTGGAGCTTCACAACGGCCACATCCGATTTGACAGCGCCCCGGGCAAGGGAACCCGGGTCACAGTGGAGCTCTACGGAAAGGCGGCGAAAAAATGAAGAATTTCCGACTGGCCGCCATTGCCCTCCTCTCCCTGGCTGTCATTGTCTTCGGGGCCTTTCTTCCCCGGATCGTGGGCGCCTGGCAGGATGGCCGGGAGGCCGCCGTCCTCTACGCCCCCATGCCGGAGGTGTCCCTGGAATTTGACCACGTGGACCAGGAAAACGGCATCCGCAACAAGCTCATCCTCCTTCAGCAAGAGCACGACAGCCTGTCCATTCCGGACTCCATGGCCTCCATGAGCGTTTCGGCGGTGGAAAAGCGGGTGTTGGAGGTGGTGCGGGATTACCAGGCGGCGGGGCTGATTCCGGCACTGCGCCAAGAGCTGAACAAGAAGCGCATTTCCTCCTCTGCCTATCTGGTCCGGCGGCTTGCCGGCGGCGACCAGGGCACCGTATTCTGGTCGGTGGACGTGGATCTGGACGACTCGTACACCCAGCATTTGAATCTCATTCTGGACGATGAGACCGGGACGGTCTGCACCATCCATTATACCAACGAAGCCCTGCTCTGGGGGGAGAACACTTCCCAGGAGCAGCCCGACCCGGAGCTTTTAAAGAAGTGGCTCCAATCCCTGTGCTCTGTGTATCTTACGGGCCTGGGGGCGGAATTCCAGGACGAGGACCCCGCCGACCTGGCCAGGGGGGCCGTTCTCTCGGGCGCCGTTCTGTCCACGGATCTGAATTGGAGCGATATTCTCTACGGGGAAATTTCCATCTCCTTAGTGGTCACCTCCAGCTATTTCCACGTCACCGGCGGGTGGACGTGAGCAAAACCGCCCCCGGTTAAAAAACCGGAGGCGGTAATCTGTTAACAGGGAGGCAGCGCGCCGGCGGCGCAGGGATTGCCGCAGGGGCTGGCAGATCCCAGGTAGAAATACCGGATGGAGCATACCTTCCCGTCCTGGAGCTGGATTGTCAGAGAGGTGTTCTCCCTGTCCAGATAGCAGAATTCCTCACACCAGGCGCCGTCTGGGTAGGCCGCCTTGACCTCCGCCTCCGTGGACCCCAGCTTCACGCCCCGGGGCGTAGACACCGTTTCGTCCGTCAGCTCCAGGCTGTAGATCTGGTCCCGGCCCTTTTCATCCGGGCTGGTGGAAAAGTAGAAGCCCGGGTAGGTATAGGTCTTGTCCATGGCCCCCTGGGCCAGGCAGCTGGGCTGGGCAGAGACGGAATCCGGCGTCCCCAGGGCCTTCACCGCGTCCTCTGCCACGGCCCCCATGGAGACAACAGCGCCCTGGTAGGAAAAGTCCGTGTCCGAGGGCTCGCTCTGGGCCTCCGGCGCCTGGCCGGGGGCGCAGGCCGCCAGCATCAATGCCAGGGCCAATGCCAGCATAAGGCTTAAATATTTTTTCATGTTGCACAACTCCTTTGCAGGGTTTTTATTTGGGAAGCGCTGAGAAAATCAGCGCTTCCTCTATGAAAACGCCGCCGTCAGCGCCTCTTTCCGGGCGTCGTAGGCCGCGGTTTTTTCTGCCCAGAGGGCGGCATAGGCCTCATCCTCCCGGCGGTCCGGCAGGCCGCAGTTCTCCCGCAGCCAGGCCCCCAGGTAGGACGCCTCCTTCTCCGCCCCGGTCACATTCAGATGGAAGCCCCCGTCGTAGGTGTCCGTATTCCAGTCGATGCCGATCTCCGCCTCGTGGGGAATCAGGTTTAGGTAGCGGATGCCCCGCTCCTCAGCCCAGGCCGCCACCTGCTCGTCCCATTCCCACCACCATACGGGATAGAGGGCCGAGGATTTGATGAGCACCAGCTCCACGCCCTTTTCCTGACACAGCCGGGCCATTTTGTCTAAGTAGTACCAGCTGTTGTCCCCCAGGCGGTAGCTGGCCACCGGCGCCGACACATAGTCGTCGGTTATGGGCCGCACCTCGGTCTGCATGAGGTATCCGCAGTCCGTGACGGCCTCCTGGCGGAAGGCATAGCGGAAATCATCCGCGCTCAGGTCCTGCCAGCGGTCGTGGAAGCGGAGGATGGGAAAGACGTAGGTCAGCGCCCCGCCCCACTGCTTCTCCTCCCGGGTCAGGGAAGCCTGGATAGACTTCCATTTGCTGTCCGACCACCGCATTCCGTCCAGGCACATCCGGTTGTAGGCCTCCCGGTATCTCTGGTTCCCGGTGCTCTGGGGGGTGTCGTATTTCAGGGCCAGCACGTTGTAGACCATGACCTTGGGGGTTTCGTAGCGGAGGGTCTCCTCCATCAGATAGTAGGACTGCCACACGGTCTGCTGGGGGGAGCCCCGGATGTAGGCGGGGATGCCCTGCTCCCGCCAGAGGGTGATGGGGGAGATGTTCTCGTAGACCTCGCAGTCCCCCACGAAAATCACGTCGTGGCCCCCGGCCTGGGCGTAGTACTCCCGGATGAGGCCTCCCTCCCGCTGCCTTCCCAGGTATTTGGGCATGAGAACCGCCTGAAGCAGAATTAAAATAAGAAGGGCGCCGGCCAGCGCCGTCAGTTTTTTCATAGGACTTCCCCCACTAGAAACGGTTGTAGATGAAGCTGGAGGCCTCGTAGCCCACCCCGTAGCGGCCGAAGAGCAGCACCGCGAGAAACAGGCCGAAGGTCAGAGCCCAGCGAAGGGGCCAGCGCTCCCAGAGAAGCTCCCGGAGGCTGCCCCGTTTTTCCTCCAAAATACTCACCGTAAGCATCGTCCCCGCCCCCAGGGCCAGCAGAACCCAGTCCCAGGGGGTAAGGCCCAGCTCCGGAAGCCGGAACCGCCACAGGGCGGGGCTGAACAGGGTGCCCAGCCGCCGGAAATACTCCCCAACGTCTAAAAACAGGTCGCAGGCCCGGATGAGATTCATGAGCAAAAACATCCGCAGCATTTCGAATCCGGCGTACCAGGGCTTTTTCTTCAGCCCGAAGCGGCTGTGAAACCTCCGGTACAGGGGCGCAAGCTCCTGGGAGACGATGATAACCAGACAGTTGAGCATTCCCCAGGTGAGGAAATTAGGGGTCAGGCCGTGCCAAAGGCCCGTCACCGCCCAGGTTGCGGCGGTGGCAAGGTATACGGGCAGCCGCTTGCCGAAGCCTCCCAGCCTTTTCCGGGCAGCCCGGCCCAGGCGGCGGATGGGGCAGCTCACGGAAATGGGATAGTAGACATAATCCCGCATCCAGGTCCCCAGGGTGATGTGCCACCGCCGCCAGTACTCGGCGATGTTTTTGGAGAAGAAGGGATGGCGGAAATTCTCCGGCAGGGTGATGCCCAAAGCCTGGGAATACCCCAGGACGATGTCAATGCCGCCGGTGAAGTCGGCGTAGATTTCCAGGGCGTAGAGGATGGTGAGCAGCAAAAAAGCCCCGCCCTCTCCCTCCGCCCGGAGGGCCGCCACCGCCGGGGCCACCCGGTCGGCGATGACCAGCTTCTTAAAATAGCCCCAGAGCATCCGCTGAAGGCCGAAGCTGACCTGCCTGCCGGAGAAGGGACGGGGAATCAGCAGATGGGGCAGCAGCTCGCTCCCCCGGCTGATGGGGCCCTGGATCAGCTGGGGAAAATAGAGGGTGAACAGGGCGGTTTTCCAGAGGCTTTTTTCCGCCGGGAGCCTGCCCCGGTACACATCCAGCACGTAGCCCATGGCCATAAAGATGTAAAAGGACATTCCCAGAGGCAGCCCCCGGGTGAGGGGCTCCAGGGCCGTGGCCCTGACAAAAGAATACAGAGGCTCTGTCTGGCAGGCCTTGCATAACAGGAGCAGTCCAAAATTCAGCGTCAGGCACGCAGCCAGGGCGGGCCGGTTTTTCCCCTTATTCCCGGGGCCGCTGTACATAAAGTATCGGGCCGCGGCCCAGGCGCTCACCGCCGTGACCAGGGGAAGCAAAGGCCATCCCCGGGCCGCCAGGGCGTAATACCCCAGGCTTCCGGCCAGCAGCAGCCCTCCCTGCCAAGAACCTGGGACGAGATAGTACCCGGCCAGCAGCGCCGCCGCGAAAAATAGGAACCCCGGGGATTGGAGGGCCACCCTAGGCCTCCCGGAGGCGGCAGATCAGATCCCAGATGGCCCCCAGGGAGTTAAAATTCTCCGGGATCAGCGCCTCCGCCGGGATGACGGCGCCCAGCCGGGCATCAATTTCCGCCACCAGGGTCACGATGTCAAAGGAATCCAGGATTCCGTCGTCGATGAGGGCCTCTTCCTGTTCAAAATCCACGTCCTCGTGGAGCTCTTGAAGGATGGCTTTTAGTTCTTCCATGGCTTTTTCTCACTTTCCTCCGGCCCGCCGCAGCAGGTTCCGGTCGATTTTTCCGTTGGGCGTCATGGGCATGGCCGTCAGATGCCGCAGGGTCTGGGGAAGCATATACCGGGGCAGCTTTTCCTTGAGCCCCTCCCCCAGCAGCCGGGGCTCCCGGGGGCCGGTGTAATAGAGGACGATCCTCTGATTCTCCCCGTCGTAGACACAGCAGACGCTCCGCACCCCGGCCAGGGCCGCGGCGGCGGTCTCAATCTCCCCCAGCTCAATGCGGTGGCCCATGTGCTTGATCTGATTGTCCCGCCGCCCCAGAAACAGCAGCTCTCCCCGGTCGTTGTATCTGCCCAAATCCCCGGTGCGGTAGATTTTTTCCGGGTAGAGGTCCTGCAAGGGGTTCTGGATGAAGGCCTCAGCCGTTCTCTGCTCGTCCCGATAGTAGCCCAGGGTCAGCCGGGTGCCCCGGATGCAGATCTCCCCCGGTTCCCCCGGGGCGGCGGGCTTCCCAGTCTCGTCCAGCAGGAGAATCTGGGTGTTGGGGAAGGGACGGCCGATGGGCAGCGTCTCTTCCTCGGAAAATTCCCGGTCCACCTCGTAGTAGCAGCAGATGCCGGTGGTCTCCGTGGGGCCGTAGAGATTTAAAAACCGGGCCCCGGGGCAGGCCCGCCGCCATTTTTCCAGCTGCCGGACGGGAAAGACCTCGCTGGCAAAGGCCACGGTCTGCAAAAATCTCGGCCGGATGGTCTCGAAGGTCCCCAGGGACGACACCAGCGTCAGCGCCGACGTCACCCAGCAGAGGGTATTGATCTTCTGCTGGTTCAAAAATTCCACCAGCCGCACCGGGGATGTGAAGAGCTTCTTCGGAATGAACACCACCCGGCCCCCGAATTTCAGCGCCGGCAGCAGTTCCTTGAGGCAGGCGTCAAAATAGAGGGGGGTCTGGTTTCCGAATACCGTCTTTTCGTGAAATTTCAGCACCGGGCACAGGTTTTCGATATAATCGATCACCGCCCGGTGGCTGCCGATCACCCCTTTGGGGACCCCGGTGGAGCCGGAGGTAAAGACCACGTAGATGGGGTCCGTATCCAGCTGGGTTTCCCGGACCTGGGCCAGAGCCTCCTCCCGGATGATGCCGAAGGCCGCCCGGCCATAGGGAATGATCTCGCCGCAGTTCAGGCTCTCGGCCAGCTTTTCGTCCTCCTCGGCGCAGATCAGGGCCCCGGGGGTCAGGGTGGCGAGAATCTGCTCTAAGCGCTCTCTGGGCATCTCCCGGTCCAGGGGGACATAGTAGCAGCCGCCGTAGATGGCCCCCAAAAAGGCGGCCACGGTCCTGGGCTCCCGGCCCAGGAGCACCGCCACGGGCTTCCCCCGGAACTCCCGGCTGAGTAGGAATGAGCCGATGGCCCGGGCCTGGTCGTATACCTCCCGGAAGGTCATTCCCTTCTCCCCGTCGCTGAAGGCCGTCTCATAGGGCTTCCGGCGGACCGTAGCCTCCAAATATTCCAAAATGTTCCGCATGTTCCCCTTCTCCTCAGCTCCGGGAGATCAGCTCCCGGTATTCTTTCTTCAGCGCCTTCCCGCACTCCAGCACCGACGAGCGGGCCAGCACCTCCATGGTGTCCAAGTATCCCGGTCCGATATTCTCATCCCGCTTGATGAGGGACAGCTCCGTGCAGCCCAAGACGATGGTCTGGGCCCCCCGGTCCCGGAGTTCCCCGCTGACCGCATGGAATTTTTCCATATCGGCGGGCTTTCCCGCCTTGATGTCGTCATAAATGAGGCTCATCACGTCCCGCTGCCGCTGCCGGGAGGGGAGAATCGGGTGGATGCCCGCCCGGGCCAGGGCGCCGTTGAGTAACCCCGAGACAAGGGTGCCGTCGGTGGCCATGATACCCGCCTCGGTGATTCCCGCCTCCTGGAGCCTGGCCGCCGTCTCCGTAACGGCGTTGAGAATCGGCGCCGTCACGGCGGCGGAGAGGTCCTCATAGAAAAAATGGGCCGTGATGCAGGGCACGGCAATGCAGCAGACCTTCTGCCGGTCCAGGTCCCGGGCCACGCTGAGCAGCCCCGGCAGGGGGCTTTTCAGGTTGCTTCCCAGGATGTACCCCGTCCGGTCGGGGATGGAGGGAAAATTGTAGACGATCATATCCAGGTTTTCCTGTTCGGAGTCCGCTTCCGTCATGCCCAGCACCAGCTCCAGAAAGTGGGCGGTGGCCCAGGGGCCCAGCCCACCGATGACGCCGAGAACCTTCTTTTCGCGCTTCATGTTCATACCTCCGGTGTGGCGGGATAGAGGGACGTATCCCGATTGTGACTGCCGTTATTTGCCCGGGAGTAGGCATCCAGTTCCCCGTCGGTCACCAGGCAGAAGCCCTGGGCCCGGCCCACCCGGGGGGTGCAGTCAAAGTGGTAGTAAGTCTCGCCGCCGTCCACGCTGACCAGGCTCCAAAAGTGCTCGCTGTCCTCCGGGTCGTTTTTCACCTTCTCCACGTCGATGGTGGGCACTCCCAGCCGGGTGAGCAGCAGCTTCGACACGGCAAAATAGGCGTAGCAGTCCCCTGCCCGGGTGGTCAGGGCAGTTTCGGCCGCCTGCTTCCAGCTCTGGCGGTCCGAATGGTTTTGATAGTGGATGCTGTTCTGGACCCAGCGGTGGACCCGCTCCACCTGTTCCCGGAGAGAATTTCCCGGAAGCAGCAGCTCCCGCAGCACCGCGTCGGCGGCCTCGTCGGCCCCGTCCTGGGGCGGCTGGGTCATGGGCCAGGGCTCCACCGTCACATGGACGCTTGCCTTGAGGGTGTTGCCGGAAGCATCCACGGCGGCGTAGCGGACCTCATACACCCCGCACTTGCTCAAGTCCACAGAGCTGTCGTCCACCTCCATGTAGGGATGGGGGTCCAGGTTGTCCTGAACGCCCACGCCCTCCAGAAAGTCCACCTGGGAATCCTGATAGACGGTTCTGTCCGCCAGGCCCGTGAGCACCGGGGCCACCCGGTCCTCCGGCCGAGCCTCCTGCTCCTCCGTCCGGGAGAAGGTGGGCATGGGCTCGGCGGCGATGCACTGGGCCCGGCACACCATGTGCAGAGCCATGGTCAGAGCCAGGGTGCCGACGACGAAGCCCAGGCTTCGAAGCGCGTTCCGGCGAAAGCGGCATCTTTTCCGTTCCCGGCGCAGTTCCCTTAATTTTTCTTCCGTGCAGATCATAAGCGGCACCCTTTCTGTAGTTTGTTTTTTGGATGGTTTCAGTATACCAAAGGGGTGCATCATCAAACGCACAAAGCTGCATCATGTTTGCATCATTTTCCCCTCTATCTATAAGACATCCGAAATCTCTATTTTGTCTCATTATGGTTGTCATTTTCCCTTGGTTCTCCAAAAAATCGTATGGCTGCACAAAGTCCCCAGGCAATTCTTGGTAAGATTTTCTTGATTTTACCGGAGTAAAGTGTTACAGTATAGGTAACAATCAGGCCGGGGCCTGCCCCGGAAGAAAGGATTCCGCCTTATGGACCATACACCCCATCCGGATTTGGACGCTTTTTTCGAAGCCCTGCTGAGCCTGGAAAACACGGACCAGTGCCGGGCGTTTTTTGAGGACATCTGCACCATCAAGGAGCTCCAGGCCCTGAGCCAGCGGTTCCGGGTGGCCTGCCTGCTGGACGGGGGCAGCAATTACCTGGAAGTCTCCGACTCCACCGGCGCCAGCTCCGCTACCATCAGCCGGGTGAACCGGTGTTTAAACTACGGCACCGGCTACCGCCAGGCCCTGGACAATCTCAAGAAGGCCGGAAAGCTGTAATACTAAAATCTAATAAAAC
>DETX01000044.1 GCA_002362145.1 Clostridiales bacterium UBA3277 | reverse complement strand
GATGCTTCAGGCCCAGCTCAACCCGCATTTTCTGTGCAATACCCTGGACACCATGAAGTGGACGGCGAAAATCCACAACCTGCCCCAGGTGGCCCTCATGTCCACGAATCTGGCGGATATTCTGCGCTTTTGTATCTCCCCGGAGGAATTTGTGCCGCTGTACCGGGAGACGGAGACCCTGGAGCGGTACATCGAGATTCAGCGCCTGCGGCTGGGGGAGGGCTTCGTATTCCGGGTGGACCTGCCGGAGGAGCTGGAGGAATGCCTGGTGCCGAAGATGATCTTGCAGCCCCTGGTGGAAAACGCCATTCTCCACGGCCTAGGCGACGGCAGCGGAAACGAGATCCGAGTGGACATTCGCAGGGGGGATCAGGAGCTGGCCATCAGCGTCACCGACAACGGCAGGGGCCTGCCGGAGGACATGGTGGGCAGGCCCTACACCCCGGATCTGTTCCCGGAGGGGAACCACCTGGGACTCTATAACGTACACACCATCCTGACAAAATACTACGGACAGACCTGCGGCCTCTACTTGGACCGGGGGGACGGCGGCATCGGGGCCTGTATCCGCTTCACCATGCCGATCAGAAAGGAGGAAGGCAAATGCTGAAGGTTCTGGTGGTGGAGGATGAGGAGCTCATCCGCACCGGCATTGTTTTGGGCACCGACTGGGCGCAGATGAACTGCGAAGTGGTGGGCCAGGCGGCCAACGGCCAGGAGGGCCTGGAAAAGGCCCGGGCCCTGAAGCCGGATCTCATCATCACCGACATCAAAATGCCCCATATGGACGGCATCGAGATGGTGCGCCGTCTCCGGGAGGCGGGAAATGAGGCAAAGGTCATCATTCTCACCGCCTACGACAGCTTCTCCTACGCCCAGAGCGCCCTGCGGCTGGGGGCGGTGGACTATCTGCTCAAGCCCTTCCACGACGGGGAGCTGGAAGAGGCGGTGCTCCGCGTTCAGGGCCCCGCCGCCGACGCCCGGGACCCTTTGAGCCAGTTCCCTAAAACCTTTCAAAGCCGCTACGCCCAGGAGGTGGCGGGCTTCATTGCGGGCCACTATCAGGAGCCGGAGGTCTCGGTGGGGGCCATCGCCGGGAATTTGGGCATCAGCGAGGGACATCTGAGCCACCTGTTTAAAAAGGAGACCGGGGAAACCATATTGGGCTACCTGACCCGATACCGGATTCACAGGGCCATGGCCCTGCTGAAGGACTGCCGCCTTAAGATCTACGAGGTGGCCGAACAGGTGGGCTATCGGGACATCGCCTATTTTTCCGCGACCTTTAAGAAGCTGGTGGGGGTGTCCCCCTCGGAGTACCAGAATAAGGGGGGAAGAATATGATCTCGCTGATCGCCTGCGACATTGACGGAACCCTGCTCCATGGAGGGGAGCGGCAGATCGCCCCGGCGGTATTTTCCCAGATCCGGCGGCTCATGGACAAGGGCATCGCCTTCTGCCCCGCCAGCGGGCGGCAGTACGGGAGCCTGCAGAGGCTGTTCGCCCCCCTGGGGCCGGAAATGTACTGCCTCTGCGAAAATGGCGCGGCCATCTTTGGCCCCGGAGGCCGGCTTTTGTCCAAGACGGCCCTGCCCCGGGATCTGGCCCTGGGGCTCTGCCATGAGATTCTCGAGGTGGAGGACTGCGAGGTCCTCATCTCCGGGGAGAACACCAGCTATCTCTGCCCCAAGGGGCCGGAGATCGCCTACCGGATGGAGCACTTCACAGGAAACAACGTAGCCATTGTGGCATCCCCCGAGGCGGTGCCGGAGGAGATCCTCAAGGTCTCGGCCTACTGCCCCGCCGGCGCCCAGGGCAGAAAAAAGCGGCTGACCCTGCCCTGGGCGGCCCAGGCGGGTCCCACGGTGGCGGGGGAAAATTGGCTGGATTTCACCCTGGCCACCAAGGGCACCGGCATCCGGCAGCTCTGCGATACCATGGGCATCTCCCCGGAGGAGGTCCTGGCGGTGGGGGACAACGATAACGATGTGCCCATGCTGGAGATGGTGGGCAGCCCCTATATCATGGAAAACGCGGCGCCCCACCTGTTATCCCGGTTCCCGGCCCACTGCCGCCGGGTGGAGGAGCTGCTCTCGCGGCTTTAGAAGGATTCTGCCCCCGCGCGAAGGATCGCTTTCGCCCGGGGCGTTTTCTTTCCCCGGGACGGGAAACGCCCGAGAATGGGAAAAGAAAGGGGGAAAAACCGGGCGGAAAACGTAATTTTGGCAGTTTTGTTAAGTTTTTCACCCCCGCCCACGGCTTGACACGACGCCTTCGGATGTATATAATACTTAAAATATCATGATTAAACTTGGGGGACTGGGCCCTTTTTCGAAAAGGGCCGGATTCCGGCATAAAACAGGCTTCCGCCGGGCTTTCCACAGGAAAGCCTGCCGCCATAAAACCATATAAGACACATTTAAAGGAGAAGAAACATGAAAAAATACCTGATCACCGGCTGCGCGGGGTTTATCGGCTCCAACTTTGTCTATTATATGCTCAAAAAGTACCAGGACATCCTGCTGGTGAACCTGGACAAGCTGACCTACGCGGGGAATCTGGAAAACCTGAAGGGCGTGGAGGGAGACCCCCGTCACGTCTTTGTACAGGGCGACATTTGCGATAAGGAATTGGTTGCTTCCCTATTCCAGAAGTATGACTTTGACTATGTCATCAACTTTGCCGCGGAGAGCCACGTGGACCGGTCCATTGCCAACCCGGAGATTTTTGTGCAGACCAATGTGATGGGCACGGTGAACCTTTTGCAGCGGGCGAAGGAAGCCTGGTATGACCCCGCCGCCAAGACTTGGAAGACGGGGAAGAAATACCTCCAGGTCTCCACCGACGAGGTCTACGGCGCCCTGGGCGCCGAGGGCTACTTCACGGAGACCACCCCCATCAATCCTCACAGCCCCTACTCCTCCTCCAAGGCCAGCGCCGACCATTTCGTCATGGCCTTCCACGACACCTATGGGATGCCTGTGAACATCACCCGCTGCTCCAACAACTACGGTCCCTACCAGTTCCCGGAGAAGCTGATTCCGCTGATGATCAACAACGTCAAGCATCACAAGCAGCTTCCCGTCTACGGCGACGGGATGCAGATCCGGGACTGGCTGTACGTGGAGGACCACTGCAAGGCCATCGACATGGTGGCCAGCGACGGCAGAAACGGCGAAGTGTACAATGTGGGCGGCCACAATGAGCGGCCCAACATCTTCATCGTTAAGACTATCATTGCCCAGCTCCGCGACCGGTTGAAGGACGAGGGTATTTCCGAGGAGCTCATTAAGCACGTGGAGGACCGGCTGGGCCACGACCGCCGCTACGGCATCGACCCGGCCAAGATCAAAAGGGACTTAGGCTGGTATCCCGAAACTCCCTTTGAAAAGGGTATTGTGCTGACCATCGACTGGTATCTTAATCATGAGGACTGGATGAACAATGTGACCAGCGGCAATTACCAGAAGTATTACGAGGAAATGTACAAGAATCGATAAGGAGCTGGAAAATGAAGTTTTTTGTAACCGGCGTCGGCGGGCAGCTTGGCCACGACGTGATGAACGAGCTGGCAAAGCGGGGCCACCAGGGGGTGGGCTCTGACATTCAGAGCACCTATTCCGGAGTGGCTGACGGCTCTGCGGTGACGGCCATGCCCTATGTTTGCCTGGATATCACGGACCGGGAGGCCGTGGAAAGGTGCATTGCCGAAGTGAAACCGGACGCGGTGATCCACTGCGCCGCCTGGACGGCGGTGGATATGGCCGAGGATGACGACAAGGTGGAAAAGGTCCGCCAGGTCAACGCCGGGGGAACCCGGAACGTTGCCGAGGCCTGCAAAAAATGCGGCTGCAAGATGCTCTACCTGTCCACGGATTACGTGTTCGACGGCCAGGGAACCGAGCCCTGGGAGCCGGACTGCAAGGACTATCGGCCCCTGAACGTCTACGGCCAGACCAAGCTGGAGGGAGAGCTGGCGGTGGCCGATACTTTGGAGAAGTACTTCATCGTCCGCATTGCCTGGGTGTTCGGCCTGAACGGCAAGAATTTCATCAAGACGATGATCAATGTGGGCAAGACCCACGGGGAAGTCCGGGTGGTAAACGACCAGATCGGAACGCCGACCTATACCTATGATTTGGCGCGGCTTCTGGTGGATATGTGCCAGACGGAGAAGTACGGCTACTACCACGCCACCAATTCCGAGGTCACAGATGAAAGCGCCGGGTGCAAAACCGGCTATATCAGCTGGTATGACTTCTGCTGTGAGTTCTACCGGCAGTACGGCCTGAAAACCAAGGTCATTCCCGTGACCACGGAGGAATACGGCCTCAGCAAGGCGGCCCGGCCCAGCAACAGCCGGCTGGACAAGCGCAAGCTGGTGGAAAATGGCTTCACCCCCCTTCCCACCTGGCAGGACGCGGTCAGCCGGTATTTGAAGGAAGCGCAGCTGTAACCGAGAGAGGGAAAGATTATGGGACAGATCAAAGTAGAGAAGAATGTGGGCGGCATCGAGGGGCTGTGCGTGATCACCCCCGCCGTCCACGGCGATGCCCGGGGTTATTTCATGGAGACCTACAGCCAGCGGGATATGGAGGAAAACGGCCTGTTTATCACCTTTGTCCAGGACAACCAGTCCATGAGTACCAAGGGCGTGCTGCGGGGGCTCCATTTTCAGAAGCACTACCCCCAGACCAAGCTGGTGCGGGTGATTAAGGGCGCGGTGTTCGACGTGGCGGTGGACCTTCGCTCCGGCAGCGAGACCTATGGCAAGTGGTATGGTGTGGAGCTGACGGAGGAGAACAAAAAGCAGTTTTTGATTCCCAAGGGCTTTGCCCACGGCTTTCTGGTGCTCAGTGAAACGGCGGAATTCTGCTACAAGTGCGATGATTTTTACCATCCCAACGACGAGGGCGGCATGGCCTGGAACGACCCGGAGATCGGCATCCGCTGGCCCCAGGTTGTGGGCGCCTACCAAGGCACCGCCTCTGCCCAGGGCTATCAGATGGAGGATGGGACGAAGCTGAATCTGAGCGAGAAGGATCAGAAATGGGCAGGCATTAGGGAAACGTTCCGGTTTTGAGGGAAAGGGCTTTGATATGCCGCCCAAAATTTTGCAGTCGGCATTGAGAAAGAATAAAAACTGAATACGATACATATGCGGCGTTTCTCTATCCCAATACCGGGAGAACGGAAACGCCGCTTCCCATCCGTCAGGGAGCGCCCGGCCCCCCTGATACGCGGCAAACTTCCTGCGCCTGAAAAACTCACAGCTGGAAATCATCCCCAAATTTCAAAAATAATTGCGCAACCCTATGCAGCCAGTTAATTGTTTTTCCGTGAGAATTCTGTTGAGATAGAAAGAAAAACTGAAATAGGGTGGATGATATGAAACGGCTCACGGCAATTTTCTGTCTGCTATGTCTGCTGACCAGTCTGGTGCTTCCCGCACGGGCGGAGGACGAACAGCAGACCGGGGCCTGTACCGAAACACAGGACTGCGTCCTTCCCGCAGGACATGAGGGCGAGTGCTCTGTGCCCTGCACGAATGCTCATGTGCGGTAAAGTA
>DETX01000045.1:11612-11846 GCA_002362145.1 Clostridiales bacterium UBA3277 | reverse complement strand
AAGCAGTACACCGTGGCTGAGGGCGACGTGATCTACGTTGAGAAGCTGGGCGCTGAGGCGGATGCCGCCGTCAAGTTCGATCAGGTTCTGGCTGTCCTGGACGGGGAGAACACCAAGATCGGCACCCCCGCTGTGGAAGGCGCCAGCGTCGAGGCCAAGGTCGTCAAGAATGGCAAGGGCAAGAAGCTCGACATCATCCGCTATAAGGCTAAGAAGAACGAGAAGCGCCACATC
>DETX01000045.1:8935-11340 GCA_002362145.1 Clostridiales bacterium UBA3277 | reverse complement strand
GCCCAAGAAGAACTACCGCCGCCGTCAGGGCCATCGTCAGCCCTACACCAAGGTGGAGATCACCAAGATCGCTCTGTAATTATGACAAGATGCGAATTTTTCACCGAAAATGACCGGATCACCGGCTTTTCGGTCTCAGGCCACTCGGGCTATGCCGAGGCGGGCAGCGACATTGTCTGCGCCGCGGTGAGCGCCGTGGTCGCCATGGCGGAGGCCACCATCAATGATGTGTGCGGCGCCAAGGCAAAGGTCCGGGCCAAGGACGCGGAGGCCCGCGTCACCCTGACCCTCCCCACGTCCTGCGACGAGGAGGATACGGTCCAGGCAGTTCTTGCCGGAATGATGCTGTATCTGTGCTCCCTGCGGGACGATTATCCGGATTATATTGAAGTTTTGGAGGTGTAACATATGCTGAAGATTGGCATTCAGTTCTTCGCTCACCATAAGGGCGGCGGTTCCACCAAGAACGGCCGTGATTCCGAATCCAAGCGTCTGGGCGTCAAGCGTGCCGACGGCCAGTTCGTCCTGGCCGGCAACATTCTGGTCCGCCAGAGAGGCACCCACATCCATCCCGGCACCAACGTTGGGATCGGCAAGGATGACACCCTGTTCGCCCTGACCGACGGCACCGTTCGGTTCGAGCGTCTGGGCAAGGACCGCCGGAAGTGCTCCGTCTACGCTGAGCAGTAAAAGGAAAGCAGCCGCACAAGTTTGCGGCTGCTTTTTTTAGAATTAAGAGGTTGCGTCATGGGAAAACTTGTACTCTATATTGCCGCCAGCCTGGACGGCTTCATCGCCGGAGACGGGGAGAGCCTGGCCTGGCTGGATGCCGTGGAGGGCCAGGGAGACAACGGCTACGGCAGCTTCTATGAAGGCGTGGATACGCTGGTCATGGGCAGGAAAACCTATGACTGGATTGTCCGCCATGGCTCCTGGCCCTATCCGGGAAAGCCCTGCGTCGTGTTTTCCCGCACCCCCAGAAAAAACGGAGAGGACGTGACTTTTACGGCGGAGAACGCCGGGCAGGCTGTGGGACGCATGAAAGCCGAAGGAGAGAAGCGGATCTGGCTGGTGGGGGGCGGAGAGCTGCTCCATACCCTCCTGAAGGCGGAGCTGGTGGACGAAATCATCCTGACGGTGGCGCCGGTGGTGCTGGGAAGGGGAGTGCCCCTGTTTCGCGGGGCGGAAGGAAATCTGCGCCTTGTGGAGATTCAGCGCTTCGGCCAGTTTGCCCAGCTGCACTATTTTGTAGAGGGCCGGGAGGAAGCGCTGTGATACAGATCCGAAGGGCCGGACCCGCCGACTGGGAGACCCTGAAAGAATGGGACCGCCACATCCCGGCGGAAAACCTGAAAAAATCCCTGGAAAACGGGTTCGTTCTGATCGCCGAGGAGAATGGCGTCTTTGCCGGATGGCTTCGGTACAACCTTTTTTGGGACAGCATCCCCTTCCTCAATCTGCTGTTTGTGGTGGAGCGCTTCCGGGGCAGAGGTGTGGGCCGGGGGCTGACGGAGGCCTGGGAAAAAGAGATGGCGAAACGAAATTACGCCGCGGTGATGACGTCCACGGCGGCAGACGAATATGCCCAGCATTTCTATGACCGCCTGGGTTACCGGACGGTGGGGGGCTTCTTCCCGCCGGAGGAGGGCTATGAGCTGCTCCTGGAGAAAAGACTGAATATGGAGGATAAAAACCATGTTTGTAGATAAAGTACGGATCACCGTCCAGGGAGGCCGGGGCGGCGACGGCGCGGTGGCCTTCCACCGGGAAAAATATGTGGCCTCCGGCGGCCCCGACGGCGGCGACGGGGGTCATGGCGGCAGCGTCATCCTCCGGGTCAATGACAATCTGTCCACCCTGCTGGACTTCCGGTATAAGCGCAAATACCAGGCCGGCGCCGGCGTGGGCGGCATGGGCCGGAAGATGGCAGGCAAGCGCGGGGAAAACCTCATCGTAGAGGTGCCCCGGGGCACCGTGGTCCGGGACGCGGAAACCAATCAGATCATTGTGGATATGTCCGCGGGGGAGGACTTCATCCTGGCCCGGGGCGGCCGGGGCGGCTGGGGCAATGCCCACTACGCCACCCCCACCCGGCAGGTCCCCCGGTTTGCCAAGGCGGGCCTCAAGGGCCAGGAGCGGGACGTGATTCTGGAGCTGAAGCTCCTGGCGGATGTGGGATTGGTGGGCTTCCCCAACGTGGGAAAATCCACCCTTCTCTCCGTCACCTCCAATGCCCGCCCCAAGATTGCCAACTACCATTTTACCACCCTGTATCCGAATCTGGGCGTTATCTATGTGGAGGAGGGGGTGTCCTTCGTCATGGCGGATATCCCTGGCATCATCGAGGGCGCCGCGGAGGGAGCGGGCCTGGGCCACGATTTTCTGCGCCATATCGACCGGTGCCG
>DETX01000045.1:0-8638 GCA_002362145.1 Clostridiales bacterium UBA3277 | reverse complement strand
ATGCCATCTGCGCGGAGCTCAAAAACTACTCCGTAGACCTGAGCGACCGGCCCATGGTGGTGGCGGCCAATAAGATTGACCTGCTGCCCCCGGACAGCGACAACTTAACCCGGCTTCGGGAGGCCGTGGAGGCGGCGGGCTGCGAGCTCTTTGAGATCAGCGCCGGAACCACCGAGGGCACCAAAACCCTCATGTGCGTGGTGGCCCAAAAGCTGCGCTCCCTGCCCCCTGTGACCATCTACGAGCCGGAGTATGTGGAGGTCATCGAGGCACCCACGGATGCCAGCGCCTTTGAGATCGAGCACTACGGCTCCACCTGGCTGGTCACCTCCCCCTGGCTGGAGCGGCTGGTGGGGGGCATCAATTTCGAGGATTACGAGTCCCGAAACTACTTTGACCAGCAGCTGCGAAAGGCGGGCCTCTTCGCCCGGCTGGAGGAAATGGGCATCCAGGACGGGGATACGGTGGATGTCTGCGACCTGGAATTCGAATACCAGCGCTAACGGATCGGAAGCAAAAAACTTTTGACGAAAAATACAAAAAGTATTTGCCAAAAACAACTTTATCCGGTATAATAGCTTATAATCGGAGCTTCCTTAAGGTCCCGGAATCTCATTTTTGGAGAGCGGAGGGACGCCGGGCTTCGCGGAGCGAAATAAGCTGTGAAATCAGGGAGGGGTTTGGGATGATCCGGAATTTGAACCAGGTCACATTTCAGGGCTTTGGGACGGTGCTGTCGGAAAAGAACCAGGCGGGAAAGGAATTTGAAAAGGCCGCGTCGGTCTGCGCCAAGCCTCTGCCCTCGGACGAGGTGGAGCTCATGCGGGCGGCGGCGGATACCTGGGTCCGGGGCGGCAGCGGCATGAGCGTTCTGGCCGTGAGCCTGGACGGGGAGACGTTCCAGCATTTTTATCTGGACAAGACCGTCTGCGTCCGCAAGAATGTCTACTTTTCTCTGAGCCCCTTCATGGGCGAGGCGTCGGTGATGCTCTATGCCAAGGAGGCGCCGGAGCAGGTGGGCGTTCTGAGCGCCAACAGCCTGCGGGTGGACCACACCCTGAAGGTGGAGGGCATTTACACCTTCTTCTACCAGGAAAAGGAGCAGGGATTCCTGTTTTCCGGGGAATCCCATCCCATGGCAGAGCTGACGTACGTGGACCAGGGCGAGCTCCACTCCGTGGCGGAGGGCCTGGATTTGCTGCTCAAGCAGGGGGATATCGTGATCTACGGCCCCGGCCAGTGGCATATGCAGTATGCGGACATCGGGGTGGCGCCCCGGTTTGTCACGCTGTCCTTTGATGTCAGCGGCCGGTCCCTGACCTCTCTGCTCAACCGGAAGTTCTCCGCGCCCCAGCAGGTGGCCTCGGTGCTCCAGACCATGCTCCGGGAGCAGGAGCGGATGGATGCCTACAGCAACGACATCATCCTTGCCCAGCTGGACCTTCTTCTGCTGCTTCTGCTGCGGGAGGCGGAGGCCCCCAAGGCGGGAAAGCTCCAGACCGGCAGCGCCGTCCACAGCGAAAACGAGATTATCCGCCAGGCCCAGCAGTATATCAGCACCCACATCCGGGAAAAGCTGTCTGTGCCCCTGGTGGCCCGGCAGGTGGACGTGAGCCCCAGCTATCTCACGGCCCTGTTCCACAAGAATTTGCAGATTTCCCCCGGCGAATATATCCGCCGCATCAAGCTCCAGGAGAGCAAGCAGATGATCCGGGAGAACAATCTGAATTTCACCGAGATCGCCGCCGAGCTCCAGTATTCCACGGTGCACCATTTCTCCCGGCAGTTTAAAGAGAAGTTCGGAATCACGCCCACGGAGTACGCCAAGTCCGTGCGGTAGGAGAGAACCCTATAAAATGACACGCTGAGGCGGCATGGCTCTGACCATGCCGCCTTTGACACTGCCCTTGCGAAATGGGGAAAGCTATAGTATAATGAAAGAAACGTGACCAGGAGGAAAAGTATGGACTTCAAGGTATTGGCCGTGGGCGATGTGGTGGGCAATCCCGGCGTGGAGCGCGCCCGCCGGAGCCTGCGGTATCTAAAACGGAGCTGCGGGGCGGATTTTGTCATCGTCAACGGGGAGAACGCCGCCGTGGTGGGGCTGACCCCCAATCAGGCCCAGGACCTCTGGGACGCCGGGGCGGACGTCATCACTATGGGAAATCACACCTGGGGCAAGCGGGAGATCGTTCCGACTCTGGAAGAGAGCGATTACATTCTCCGGCCTGCCAACTACGCGCCCCAGGTGCCCGGCAGGGGTTTCGGCGTTTTTGAGACCAAGGCCGGGCCCGTGGCGGTGGTGGACCTCATCGGCCGGTGCAATATGGACTATGGCCCGGACAATCCCTTTTTGCTCATCGAGAAGATTCTAAAGGAGCTGGACACCAAAATCACCCTGGTGGAATTTCACGCCGAGGCCACCTCGGAAAAGCTGGCCATGGGATATCTGCTGGACGGCCGGGTCAGCGCGGTCTGGGGTACCCACACCCATGTGCCCACCGCCGATGCCCGGGTCTTGCCCAAGGGCACGGGCTATGTGACGGATCTTGGCATGACGGGACCCCGGGAGTCGGTGCTGGGCATCCGGCCGGAGCTGTCCATAGCCAAATTCCGGGGGGACCTGACGGAGCGCTACCGCTGGGCCGAGGGCCCCACCAAATTGGAGGCGGCGCTGTTTACCATTGACACGGATACGGGAAAATGCCGAAAGGCGGAAAGGGCGGACCTATGGGACTGAAAATTTTACACACCGCCGACTGGCACTTAGACACCCCTTTCCGGGGCTTTTCCGAAGAGCAGCGGGAGCTTCTCCGGGAGGAGCTTCGCAAAATCCCCGGCAAGGCGGCGGACCTGTGCCGCCGGGAAAACTGCGATCTTGTCTTATTGGCGGGAGACATTTTTGACGGTCCCGCCAGCCGGGAGACCCTGGAGGAAGTGAAGCGGGCCCTGGCCCGCTGCGGCGTGCCGGTGCTCGTCGCCCCGGGAAACCACGATTTCTGCGGCCCGGCCTCCCCCTGGCTGGAGGAACGCTGGCCGGAAAATGTCTATATTTTCACCGGCGATATGGAGGCCGTGACCATAGAGGGCCTGGACTGCCGGGTCTACGGCGCGGGCTACCGAAGCATGGACTGCCCGGCCCTGCTGGAAAACTTCCGGGCGGAGGGGCCGGAGACCTACAAGCTGGCCCTGCTCCATGGGGACCCCCTGCAAAAAAATTCCCCCAACTGCCCAATTACCGCCGCCCAGGTCCGGGCCTCGGGCCTGACCTACCTGGCCCTGGGCCATATCCATAAGGCCGGGACCTTCCAGGCGGGCGGCACCCTCTGCGCCTGGCCCGGCTGTCCCATGGGCCGGGGCTGGGACGAGACCGGAGACAAGGGAATGTGCATTGTCACCCTGGGCGAAAAGCCCGGCCTTCGGGCGGTGAGTCTGGACGCACCCCGGTTCCTGGAGCTCACCGTGGACATCGGCACCGACGCCCTGTCTGCTCTGGAAAACGCCCTCCCCGCCGCCCCGGGAAAGGATTTCTACCGGGTCCATTTGACGGGCCGGGGGGAGCTGGACATGGCCGCCATCCGGAGCCGGCTTGAGAGTTTTCCCAATTTGGAGCTGTTTGACGAGGCAGAGCCCCCGCTGGAGCTGTGGTCCGGCGTGGGAGAGGACACCCTGGAAGGGGCCTACTTCCGCCGCCTCAAGGAGGCCATGGAAGAAAACCCCGGGAACGCCGAAACCATCCGCCTGGCGGCGGAGATTTCCCGGCGCATTCTGGACGGCAGGGAGGTCACGCTATGAGAATCTATAAAATGACGGCCACCTTCGGCAAGCTGGAGCGAGCCACCCTGACCCTGGAGCCGGGGCTGAATGTGATCACCGCTCCCAACGAGTGGGGCAAGAGCACCTGGTGCGCCTTTCTCGCGGCCATGTTCTACGGCCTGGATACCCGGGCGAAATCCACAAAAACGGCCCTCTCCGATAAAGAGCACTATGCCCCCTGGTCCGGGGCCCCCATGGAGGGCCGCATCGATTTAAACTGGCAGGGCCGGGACATCACCATCGAGCGGCGGACCCGGCAGCGGGTGCCTCTAGGGGACTTCCGGGCCTATGAGACCGCCTCGGGCTTGAAGATTCCCGAGCTGACGGCGGCCAACTGCGGCCAGACCCTGCTGGGGGTGGAGCAGACGGTGTTTCGCCGGTCCTCCTTCATCCGCCTGGCGGATATGCCCGTGACCCAGGACGAGGCCCTTCGCCGCCGGCTCAACGCCCTGGTCACCACCGGGGATGACAGCGGCGCGGCGGACCATCTGGCGGCGGAGCTGAAAGATCTGCGCAATAAATGCCGCTTCAATAAGACCGGGCTGCTGCCCCAGGCGGAGAGCCGTCGCAGTGATCTTTCCGCCCGCCTGGCGGAGCTGCAGGAGCTTCAGAGCCAGAGTGAAAAGCTCACGGCCCGGCAGGAGAGCCTGAATCAATGGTTCAAGCGGCTGAAAATCCACCAGAAATAT
Source organism: Clostridiales bacterium UBA3277 (assembly GCA_002362145.1). GTDB lineage: Bacteria > Bacillota > Clostridia > Oscillospirales > Oscillospiraceae > Faecousia. The sequence goes on along the minus strand of DETX01000045.1, from coordinate 4,133 downwards.
CTGGAATATGCCGCGGCGGAGGAAAACGTCAACAGGATGGCCAAGGCCCGGGAGGCCAGGGACCAGACCGCGGCGGTGCTCCAGGGCCAGGAGCTGCGGTGCGCGGCACTTCCCCAGCGTCAGGAGGCCGAGGAGCGGACCCGGGAGCTTCGGAAATTCCGGGAGGAGTGGAACGCCCTGTCGGCGGAGCACCGGACCCTTCCCCAGGCTCCGGCAGAGCCTCAGCTCCCGCCGCCCTTCACGGGGATGACCGTCCAGGAGGCCCGGGCCATGGCCCGGAAGGACGCGGAAGTTTACGTCTCCTCCGGCCGGGCGGTGCTCCCTACGCTGCTGGCCATTTTGGGCCTCATCGGTCTGATGGGGGCGGTGGCCCTTATGGTACTTAAGATCTATCTCCCCGGCGCCCTGGCGGCGGCAGCGGCTCTGGCCATTGTGGCCTGGGGCGTGCTGGAGCGGAAGAACATGAAAAAGCAGGGAAAGGGTCTGCTGGGAAAATATCGGGACCCGGACCCGGGAAACTGGACTGTGCCCATCGACAATTATGAGCACCAGATGGAGCAGTACATGGCCCTCCGCCGGGAATACCAGGATGTCTCCGGAGACGTGGAAGTGCGCTATATGGTGATGGAAAAGCGCCGGGCGGCCCTCTGCGGAGCCCAGGAGCCGGAGGACGCGCTGGATGCGTGGCAGCAGGTTCTGGGAAGCTGGGATGCCCTGGACACCGCCCGCCGGGAGGCGGAACGGGCCCAGAGCTACTATGAGACCATCTGCGCCATGGTAAGGCCCGCGGAAAAGCCGGAGGCGGAGGACACCATGACCTCCAACGAGGAAGAGACGGAAGCGCTGCTCCGGGAGTGCCTGGAGGAGCAGCAGCGCTGCCTGGGCCGTCTGGGCCAGATCCAGGGCAGAATGGAGGCCCTGGGGGACAAAAAGGCCTTGGAAGAGAGCCTCGCGCAGATGGAGCGGCGCATTGCCCATTTGGAGCAGACCTATACCGCTCTGACCATTGCCCAGGAGACCCTGGCCCAGGCCCGGGCGGAGCTGCAGCGGCGGTTCGCACCCCGCATCTCCAAAAGAGCCCAGGAGCTGCTGGGCCGCATGACGGGAGGCCGCTACGAAACCCTGAACATGGGGGAGGATTTCTCCCTCCAGGCCGGAACGGCGGAGGAGACCACCCTTCGGGACGCCCTGTGGCGCAGCGACGGCACCATGGATCAGCTCTACCTGGCCCTGCGCCTGGCGGTCTCGGAGGAGCTGACCAAGGACGCCCCTATCATCCTGGACGACGCCCTGGTCCGCTTCGACGACCGGCGCATGGCCTCGGCGATGGAGATCCTCAAGGAGCTGGCCGGGCAGAGGCAGATCATCCTGTTTACCTGCCAGGGCCGGGAGGCGAATGTATAGAGCCTCCCCCAAAGGCAGTGGCTGGAATTCGGAAAGTTCTCCTAGTGAAATCCATAAAAACACCGGAAAAGCAGAGCTGCTTTTTCCGGTGTTTTTATTGAAAAGAAGTGTAACGTTTTTTAAGTCCACAGCGTGTTAGGAGTGAAAGGCAAACAACAGAAGGAAGTGAAAGACATGAACGAAGCCTTTTTAGCCCGGGCGATGGACCGGTACGGAGACGCGGTCTACCGGCTGGCCCTGTGCCGGCTGCAAAATACCGCCGACGCGGAGGATATCTACCAGGACACCTTCCTCGCCCTGTTCCAGCAGTCCGGCGCGGAGAGCTGGGAGGAGGAGCGGCTGAAGGCCTGGCTCCTGCGGGTGGCGGTGAATGCCTGCACGGACATGGGCCGCCGGCGCAGACGCACGGCCTGTGTGGATATTGACGAGCTGGGAAGTCTCGCGGAGGAGGACAGCTACGGCTGCATCGAACTGTGGGACGCGGTAAACCGCCTTCCGGAAAAATACCGGGTGGTATTCCATCTCTTCTACGGAGAATCCTGCAAAACCGAGGAGATCGGAAGGATTCTGAACATTCCGGCCTCCACCGTCCGGGTCCGGCTGAACCGGGCAAGAAACACGCTGAGAAAGGAGCTTACAGCATATGAGAGAATTTCATGAATACACCGAGCTGAGCCAGCACATCCATGCGCCGGAGGAACTGAAGGAAAGAACCCTGTGGCGGATCAAAACGGAACGTCAGACCCGACCCGAGGAAAAAACCGGGAAGAAAAAGCCGGGCCGGTACAGCCGGGGCTTTGGGGTGATGCGCAAGGCGGCCGTGGCGGCGGCTGTGGCCCTGATTCTGGTCCCGGCCACGGCCTACGCCTCCCAGAAGTTCCTGCTGGGGGACGCCCCCTTCCTGAAGAAAAACGACGAAAAGGTGGAGTCGCTGATCAACACCTACCCCCAGGAGACGGCCCCCGCCGCCCCGGGGGAAACCGAAACTCCGGAAAATGCCAACGATTACGCCTCCTACCGGGTGGCGGAGGCCCTCTGCGACAGCAGCTCTCTGTACCTGGTGGCGGAAATTTCTCCCGTAAACGACAAGTACCTGCTGGTGCCTAGGGAGCTGGGCTTCAACGAGCCGGTCAGCCAGTTGCGGATTGACGGCCTGGAGGGCGTGGACGAGAATATGACCATCGAGGACTACGCCGCCTCCTTGGGAAAGACCCCCGCCTCCGTCTGGATGGGCTACCTCTGCGGCAGTCGGGAGCCGGAGGGCGGCTGGTCCTCCATCTGTACCAAAGAGGGAAAGATCTATCAGTATTTCACCGGCAAAAACCCCGCCGGGACGGAGAGCTTTACCCTAAACTGCACGGGCAATGTTCTCACCGACGCCATGTGGGAGTCCGGGGACCAGAGTCTCCGGGAGGCCCAAAAGGTGGCCTTTGACATCCAGGTCAGCGACAAGAGCAGCAGGACCCCTGTGAAGGAATTCACCCGGTTTGAGGAAATGGACATCGGCATCACCGTCCACAGCGCCCTGGTGGAGCGGACGGAGCTTGGCACCTATGTGACCTTCCGCTACACGCCCACGGACCCGGAAATGACCTCCTGCTTCTTCGAGATCAGGGACAGCCAGGGCAATTTCCCCGGATCTCTGGCGGGCAACGATTCGACCTCCCGTGACAACGGCGACGGCAGCTACAGCGTCACCGCGGGCTATCAGAACCTGGATTCCCTGGAGAACCTCAGTTTCCTGGTGTGTGGAATGAGCTTTGAATACGGCCCCTACAAGATCCTCGGCTGATTAGACATAAAAACAGGCTCCCGAATTTTCGGGAGCCTGTCTTGTTTTGCGGGAAATCTTACTTGGCAAAGACCCGCTTCAGCTTTACGAACCGGGGCAGGCCGTCCTCCTTGACCATGCCGGTCTCGCCCTGGATGAGGGGCAGGCAGTAGTCGATGAAGCCCTGGTTGACGCCGTTGCCGGCCTCGTTGATCCACTCCTGGGGGACCTTCTTCTCGGTGTTGGCCACCAGGCTCAGGTCGAAGAGCTCGGGCTCGCACTTGTAGCCGTTTTCATCCCGGGTGCACTTGAAGCCCACCATCTTGTCGGTGATGCCGGCCACGGCGGATTCCACAGCCACCTTGCCGGACATGAAGGACTCAGCAATGTCGGTGCCGGAGGCGCAGTGGGCGGCGCAACGCTGCAGCAGGCTCAGCTCAATGGGACGGACCTTGCAGCCAAGCTCGGACTTGATGATGTCCGTCAGGCGGGCAGCCAGACCGCCCAGCTGGGCGTGGCCGAAGCCGTCGGTGCCGGAGGTCTTGGCCTCGGAGACAAAGGTGCCGTCGGCATAGTGGATGCCCTCGGAAACGGCCACCAGGCAGTTCTTCTTCTCGCCGTAGACCCGCTTGACGTCGGCGATGAACTGATCCATGTCGAAGTCCCGCTCGGGCAGGTACACCAGATCGGGACCGTCGCCCTTCACGCCCGCCAGAGCGGCGGCGGCAGTCAGCCAGCCGGCGTGGCGGCCCATGCACTCGATGACGGTGACCATGCCGGTGTCATAGACCTGGCTGTCCCGGGAGACTTCCATGAAGGAGGTGGCGATGTACTTGGCGGCGGAGGCGAAGCCGGGGCAGTGGTCGGTGCCGGCCAGGTCGTTGTCGATGGTCTTGGGCACGCCCATGACCCGGCACTCGTAGCCGACCTTATTCATATACTTGGAAATCTTGTTGCA
>DETX01000080.1:6185-7744 GCA_002362145.1 Clostridiales bacterium UBA3277 | reverse complement strand
TTAGGCAATGCCAACCTAATAAAACCAAAAGGTTTTATTAGGTTTTAGTATTAGTATTATGCCTTCGAAACACAAAGCCTTCCCCTCTGGGGACACCCCAGGGTGGCTTCTCTTGCCCCTGCGGAGCAATTCACCTTCAGGTGGCACTGCGAAGCAGTGACGGATGAGGTCGTCTCTCGATTTGAACCAGTTCTAAACTTGCACCACCTCACCCGATCTCGCTGCGCTCGGCCACCGGCTTGCTGCGGCAACCCCCGGTCGCAGCTCTGACAGTCCACCGGACTGTCATTCACTCCTGCGACTGCGCTTCGCTTACCCCAGAGGAGAGGGCTTTGGCTCTTCCTTTACATAGAGGAGGCTCTGGGACAAAATAAAAAGGGAAGGGTCTCCCCTTCCCTTTTGTATTCCGCTTTTCAGCGCCGGGTGTCTCTTCTGCGGACATTCACACGAATCTGAATGGCGGCAAATTTCTCAAACTCCATGGTCCGGGACTTTTCGTCCATCATGTCCGCCGTCAGCGCCAGCAGCTTTGCCCAGTCCTCTGCGGTGCGCTTTCCCTGGACCGTGGTGATCAGATAGGGGCACTGGTCGATCTTCCGGCGGCAGAAGGCATCGCCGAAGGGCTTGATCACCCCCAGGGCCAGGGCGTAGGGGGCCAGATTGAAGAAATAATCCGGGTCGTTGTCCAGCAGTCGGTTGACATCATACCGGGGCAGGTGCTTCAAATACTTCCGCAGACCCAGGACGATTCCGGCCTCCCGGACGCCCACGTCGCTGCGCCGTCCGCCGTAGGCCGCCAGATACCCGAAGAGCCACTGGCCCAGGGCCGTACAGAAGGGAATCCAGACGAAGCCGCTGATCAGCCCGATGATCAGCCACACCAGCAGATAAAACAGTCCCCAGTAAACCGGCACCTTCCCCCGCAGATGGGTCCGGAAGGCAATGCCCTGGATTCCCCAGGCGGTGTACAGCCCCAGCCCACCAAAGAAGATGGAGAGGATGATCTGCAGGGCGAAAATATCCGTCAGATTCATGGCGGCGTTGACACCGGCGATGGCCTGGCAGACGCAGCACAGACCCCGGAACAGCTTCACATTGCCCATGCTGCCCTTGTAGAGGCTCCGCTCGTCGGGGTGCTGGGTGCCGATTTTGCGGACCAGGTCCGCGTAGCCGTAGCCCGTGGCGTCCACCGCCTGGCGGCCGGCAAAGAGCTGGCTGAACACCTTGTTTTCAAAGGGGCCCCGCTCGTTGCCCATGTCCATCCGCTTGTGGAGGATGACCCGGCGGCGGTCATCCACCTGGATGAGAATATAGCCCAGCTGGGCCCAGGTGAACACCATGCCCGTCAGGTCCGCCCCGGCCATGGTCAGCCGGCAGCCCAGCTCCCCGGCGGTGGTGCCCTCGGGGGGCGTGGTGCTGCGGATGGATTTCAGGGGCAGGCAGGAGAGGAACAAAATCCAGTACAGCAATGCAACCCCCGCCGAGATCAGCAGAGGCACCAGCTCGGGGTTTCCCTCCCGGATATAGGTGCTCACCGTGGGGAACATATCGTTTGGCAC
>DETX01000080.1:2162-5909 GCA_002362145.1 Clostridiales bacterium UBA3277 | reverse complement strand
ACCTCCAGGTCCGAGGCCAGGCTGGTCTGGCGGTAGATGCTGGTAAATTCCGGGGATTTCGTCAGCTCCCCGTTGGGCAGGGTGATGGTGAAGGAAAAATTCTCAATGGGCAGCTCAAAGCTGTTGAGCAGGGGCAGGGTCAGCATAAGGACCCGGTCCTTGCCGTCGTTGATCTTGGTGACGGCCACGGCCTCCGGCAGGGTGTAGCCGAACTGAATGGAGGCGTCGCCGATATAGTCCCGGGTGAAGCGGCTGATGTCCACCTCCATGGCGTTCCCCAGCCGGGCGGCGGAGGCGCCGGAGCCGTTGACGGTGATGTTCTTCGCCCCGGCGGGCAGCGGAAAGGAGAGATTGCTTCGGGCCTCCTCCATCCGCAGCATGACGCCCATGGTCACCGTGGCGTCTCCCTGGGAATTGACCGAGCACTGGATATCCACCCGGGTGGCAGCGCTGTCGGCCTTGGCGGGAAGGGCCAGAGCCCCGGCGAAAACCAGGCTCAGGGTAAACATCAAAAGGAATTTTGTGAGCCGTTTCAGAGCAGATCCCTCCTTTTTGTTTTTTACGGAATGATATTAGAAGTATTTTAGCATAAGCGCCCCGGGATTGCAAGAGCCAGCCGCCGGTCGGCGGCACGGTTCGGCTTCTTTCAAAAAAATTAAGATTTAGGGGGCAGACATTCCGCGTATTTTGTGCTATACTATTAGAATCTATGAGTATACACATTTTAACAGCTTGTCAAAAAAGTCTCGCAGAGTTTGCCGCCGCAGCGGCAAATAAAGTCAGATCATTTTTTGCAGCGACATGCGCGTGGCAAAAAATACATCTCAGGCTGCGTGTGTGCGAGTTGTGCGCCGCAGGCGCACAAGGAGTGCGCTAAGCAGACTGCCATCCTTCCCGTCGAAAAGCCCCAAAGGGGATTTTTGACGGTCAGAGTTTAAGGAGGTATATCCTTTGAAATATTGGTTTGGTTACCTGGTGGCCGCCATTTTCGGCGCCATCACCTATGTGCTCATGGCCTTCGGGGACAAATTCGCCACCCTGGTGGACATGGTCTATCCCTACGTCATCCGCACCTACGAGGGCATGATGGCCCAGTGGGCCTCCACGGTGAGCTTTCCCATCTGGCAGCTTCTGGCGGTGGCCCTGGGGGTGGTGATTCTCGCCACCCTGATTCTCGTTATCATCCTCAAGTGGAACCCCATCCAGTGGCTGGGCTGGGTAGCGGCGGTGTTCGCGGGAATCTATATGCTGCACACCCTCATGTGGGGGCTCAACTACTACGCCGGGCCCATCGCCGAGGATATGCGCCTGGACACCTCCTCCTACACCCTCTCGGAGCTGACGGAGGCCACGGAGTATTACCGGGACATGGCCAACGACTTATCTACCCTGGTCCCCAGGGACGCCGCCGGAAATGTGGACTTTGGTGCCTTCGAGACCATGGCCGCCCAGGCGGGCAACGGCTTTGAAAACCTGACCTACCAGCGCCACTACTCCGTGTTCGCCGGTTCCCGGCTGCCTGTGAAGGAGCTGGGCTGGGCGGATATGTACACCTCCATGGGCATCACCGGCGTGACCTTCGGCCTGACTGGGGAGGCCTGCGTCAATCCCCAGATTCCCGACGTGTGCCTGCCCTTTACCATGTGCCACGAGATGGCCCACCGGATGTGCATCGCCACCGAGCGGGACGCCAACTTCGCCGCCTTCCTGGCCGCGGCCTTCAACGACGACATTGCCTTCCGCTACAGCGCCTACTTCATGGCCTACGAATACTGCTACAGCGCCTTAAACAGCGTCCGCAACAACGACGCGGCGGCTGCTGCCGCATCCATCAGCGGCGGGGTGGGCGAGCAGCTCCAGCGGGATATGCTCAACTACACCTCCTTCTTCCGGACGAAGCAGGACGCCAAGGCCACCAAATTCGCCGACACCGTCAACGACACCTATCTCAAAACCAGCGGCAGCCCCTCGGGCCTCAAGTCCTACGGGGAGGTCTGTGATCTGCTGGTGAACTGGCACATTCAGGAGGTGGTCCTGCCCTCCATGACCGTGGAGGAGAGCCCCTTCGACCCCTACGACGAGAGCCAGGTGGATTTGAGCGACATTCTGGCCGGAAGGTGATCGCATGAAAGAGACATTAAAGGCAGGTCTGCGGGACCTGGGCCTAAGCCTGACGGAGGCCCAGGTGGACACCCTCTGCGCCTTCGCCCGGGCCATGGTGGAAAAAAATCAGGTGATGAATCTCACCGCCATCACCGAGGACACCCAGGTGGCAAAGCTGCACCTGGTGGACAGTCTGACGGTACTCTCCTGCGCCGACTTCCGGGGCAGCCGGGTCATTGACGTGGGCTGCGGGGCGGGATTTCCGGGGGTGCCCCTGGCCATCGCCTGCCCCCAGGCGGAGGTGACGCTGCTGGACTCTCTGGGCAAGCGGATGAAGTGGCTGGAGGAAATTCTCCCCACCCTGGGGGTAAAAGCCCAGTGCATTACCGCCCGGGCGGAGGAAGCGGCGGCGGACCGGCGGGAGCAGTACGACTACGCCGTCTCACGGGCGGTGGCGCGGCTGAACATCCTTCTGGAGCTGACGGCCCCCTACGTCAAGGTAGGCGGAGCGGTACTGGCCATGAAGGGGGCGGCGGCCCGGGAGGAGCTGGGCGAGTGCGCAAACGCCATCCGGAAGCTGGGGCTGAAACTCGAGGGCGTCCGGGAGTTTTCCATCGACGGGGCCAGCCACGCGGTCATCGTCCTACGAAAGGTCTCCCCCACCCCCAAGTGCTACCCCCGGCGCTACGCCAAGATCAAGCAGAGCCCCCTGTGACCCGGAAGCAAAAATTTTTCAGGGAGTTTCCCACCGTTTTCACAAAGACACTGGGGAAAAATCCGTCTTTTTCTATAAATACAGTGAAAATTTTTCTTTACATCCGGGTATGCTTATGGTATCATAAAAAGGCTGGCCAGACAGGCCGGAATTTTATCACGCCCGCTGCTCAGTTGTGGGAAACCGCGCAAGGCGCACCTCCACTGCACCCCTACTTAGCTTCCGGGTAATTTATCGAAAGGTGGAAACATCCATGATTCAGAAGGAAGTCAAGACCCAGGTCATCCTGGACAACGCCATCCACGAGGGCGACACCGGTTCCCCCGAGGTTCAGGTGGCCATCCTCACCGCCCGCATCAATGAGCTCACCGAGCACCTGCGGGTCCACAAGCACGACAACCATTCCCGCCGTGGTCTGCTGATGATGGTCGGTAAGCGCCGCAATCTGCTCGACTACCTGGCCAAGAAGGACATCAACCGTTATCGTGCTCTTATCGCCAAGCTGGGCCTCCGTAAGTAAGGATTCAAAAGGGCGACGAACCGTCGCCCTTTTTCTGCATTCCGGAAACCCAAAATGAAAACCCATCGGGAGATATTTAGCAGTTGAAAGTGGTTCCGAAAACTTTTCGGCGCCGGTTTCAAGTGCTAAAGCCTCCCGAAAACCAAAATTTTTTTAGGAGGTCAATCCATGATTACTCGCAAGCAGTACCCCAACCACCACGTCTATGAAATGGAAATCGGCGGCCGTCCCTTCACCGTGGAAACCGGTAAGGTGGCAGAGCTGGCCGACGCCGAGTGCATCTGCCGCTACGGCGACACCGTGGTCCTCACCACTGTCACCTGCAACCCCATCCCCAAGGCCGGCATCGACTACTTCCCCCTGACCATCGAGTTTGAGGAGCGGATGTACGCCGTGGGCCGCATCCCCG
>DETX01000080.1:525-1844 GCA_002362145.1 Clostridiales bacterium UBA3277 | reverse complement strand
CGCCGTGGGCCGCATCCCCGGCTCTTTCAACCGCCGGGAGGGCAAGCCCTCTGAGCGGGGCATCCTCAACAGCCGGATCATTGACCGGCCCATGCGTCCCCTCTTCGACGAGGAGCTGCGCAACGACACCGTGGTCACCTGCACGGTTCTGGCCAACGACTACGAGAATCCTGTGGAGATCGTGGCGTCCCTGGGCGCTTCCATCTCCATCGCCTGCTCCGATGTGCCCTGGAACGGCCCCGTGGCCACTACCAACGTGGCCCATCTGAACGGCAAGTATATCATCAACCCCTCCGCCGACGAGCGGGAGGCCTGCGACTGCTTCGTGTGCATCTCCTCCACCTTCGAGAAGGTGGTCATGATCGAGACCGAGGCCAAGGAAGCCCCCGAAGCCATCGTCTACGAGGCCATCCGCATTGCCCACGAGACCAATATGGAGATCGTGAAGTTCATCAACACCATCGTGGCGGAAATCGGCAAGCCCAAGTTCACCTTCGAGAAGGCCGCCGTCAACCACGAGCTGCTGGACGATCTGATGAGCTACGGCCTGAACCAGATCGAGTACGCCCTGGACACCCCCGACAAGAACGTCCGGGAGGAGCGGCTCACCGCCGCCCGGCTGGACTTCCAGGAGAAGTTCGGCGAGAAGTACGAGGACTTCGAGACCCACATCGAAGTGTGTCTGTACAAAATGCAGAAGAAGGTCGTCAAGAAGTGGCTGCTCCAGGGCAAGCGCGTGGACGGCCGCGGCATGGACGAAATCCGTCCTCTGGACGCCGAGGTGGGCGTGCTGCCCCGGGTCCATGGCTCCGGCCTCTTCTCCCGTGGTCAGACCCAGGTGTTGTCCATCTGCACCCTGAATACCCTCTCCGCCGCCCAGAAGCTGGACACCATCTACCCCGAGGACACCAAGCGGTATATCCATCACTATAACTTCCCCTCCTACTCCACCGGCGAGGCCCGGGCCGCCCGCTCCACCTCCCGCCGGGAGATCGGCCACGGCGCTCTGGCTGAGAAGGCGCTGCTGCCTGTGATCCCCTCCGTGGAGGAATTCCCCTACGCCATCCGGGTGGTCTCCGAGGTGCTCTCCTCCAACGGCTCCACCTCCCAGGGCTCCATCTGCGGCTCTACCCTGGCGCTGATGGACGCCGGCGTGCCCATCAAGCGGCCTGTGGCCGGCATTTCCTGCGGCCTGATCTCCGACCAGGAGACCGGCGAGTGGAGAACCTTCACCGACATCCAGGGTGTTGAGGACTTCCACGGTGAGATGGACTTCAAGGTGGCCGGCACCACCGAGGGCATCACCGCCATCCAGATGG
>DETX01000080.1:0-210 GCA_002362145.1 Clostridiales bacterium UBA3277 | reverse complement strand
CGCCATCCAGATGGACCTGAAGAATAAGGGCCTGACCATGGAGATCATCGCCGACGCTCTGGAGCGCTGCCGCAAGGCCCGTCTGGAGATCCTCAGCGAGGTCATTCTCAAGGCCATCCCCGCCCCCCGGGCTGAGGTCAGCGAGTACGCCCCCAAGATGCTGTCCCTGAAGATTCCTGTGGACAAGATCCGGGAGGTCATCGGCTCCGG
>DETX01000043.1:4187-5401 GCA_002362145.1 Clostridiales bacterium UBA3277 | reverse complement strand
GCTTCGCCGCGCCACCTCCCTTTACACAAGGGAGGCTTTGGGTCGGCTAAAAATTGCCGCCGGTCCTCGGAACCAGCGGCAATTTGCATATTAACAGCAGAAGATTCCCCGGCCGCCGCAGCAGAAAATATTCGCCAGGTAGCACAGGCAGAGGCTGGCGCAGGGGGAGCCGCCCATGGCGAATCCCCGGAAATTTCCCGCCTGCTGACGATAGGCCGCCCCGCCGTGCTCGATCTGGTTCAGGGCGTCCAGGTATTCCTGGTTGTTGGGGTCCATGCTCACCGCCCGGCGGATGTGCTCCAGGGCCGTGACCTGATTGCCCAGGCCGTTGTTGCCCAGGGCGCTGAGATAGTACCACCGGGCGTCCCGCTGGGCGCAGTTTTGGAGGGCGTTGAGGGCCTGCTGATACTGGCCGAAGCGCAGATACTGCCAGGCCGCCTGCTGGTACTGGTCCCCCGTCTGGCCGTAGCTTCCCTGGCGGTATCCGCCAAAGGGGTCCTGATACCCGCCGTAGCCGCCATAGCCGGAGAAGGGGTCCTGATATCCGCCGCCGTAGCCGCTCTGGCTCTGCTGAGCCTTTTCAGGGTTTTTGATCTGCTCGTAGGCCGCGTTGACCTCCCGCATCTTCCGGGCGGCCTCCTGGTCCCCGGGATTTAAGTCCGGGTGGTATTTTTTCGCCAAGCGGCGGTAGGCCTTCTTGACCTCCTCATCGGAGGCCCCCCGTTCCAGGCCCAGAACCTTATACGGATCGTCCATCACTGCCGCTCCTCCTTTTTCTTGGTGCTCCGGTAGCTGACCCACACGCCGCTGTACAGGATGTTATCCAGCAGGGCCTTATCCTGTACCAGCGGCAGCCGCTCGTAGGCCTGGGTGCATCTGCCCATGGTCAGCACCAGATAATCCTCCCACCTTGCCGCGTCTTTTTCTCCGCCCATGGCCAGCAGGGGATTGTACTTTCCCTTTTTCTGATCCTTATCGTAGTCCATCACCGCGTCCATCAGGTAGATAAACCGCCCCAGGGCGTCTCCCGTCTGCCGCAGCTCCGGCTCCCAGAGATCGTTTTCCCAGACGAACAGCTCAGATAGCAGGGCCCCGAAGGCCCCCGCTCCCTCGTCCGGATTTTGACTGTTTTCCTTTTCCAGGGCATCCAGCCGCTCAAGGCTCTCCCGGACGGCTTTGCACTGGCGGGGATAGCGGGCTTCCATCTGGGGAAG
>DETX01000043.1:543-3827 GCA_002362145.1 Clostridiales bacterium UBA3277 | reverse complement strand
GCCAGTCGTCCAGGCAGTTGTAATAGGCCAGAACCACATTCATATCCGCGGCATAGCGGACGAAGTCATTGTCTGTCCAGGGCCGCCTGATCAGCGGATGGATCAGGCACCGGTCGGCGCCCTGCCGCTCCTCGGGCTCATACAGGCTCATGAGCAGCAGGCTGAGAAAGGCCATGTCGTAGCTCAGTCCCAGCCTCGCCAGTTCCCCGGACTGCTCCCGGATTCTCCGGCAGATGCCGCAGTACACCTGGCCGTAGCGCCTCTGCTGCGGCTTCGTAAGCTCTGTCAGGTTTGCCGTCACATATCCAAACATGGCCCCACCTCCTCTTTTTATCCTACAAATTTCCTGTGAACATACCGTAAACACCCGGGAAATTTACAAAAAATCCACATTTAATTCACGTCCATAAGGTACTTGTTCACCGCCCCGCCGAAGAACAGGATGCTCAGGCAGCAGTATAGCCACAGCATACTCAAGGCGATGGCATACACCGAGCCATAGATATTGGCGTAGTGGTCGAAGTTCTCCACATAGATGGAGTAGATGTCCGAAAACACCAGCCAGCCGATGGAGGAGAGCACCGCTCCGGGGAAGCTGTCCCAGAACCGGTTGCGCCGGTTGGGCAGGAACATGAAAATCAGCGTAAAGATCAGGCTCTGGACCACCAGCAGCAGGGCAAACCGCAGATCCACCAGATCGATGAGGAAGATCAAAAATCCGTTGTCGATCATGGTGAGCCTGGACAAAATGGTATTTCCGAACACGTGGAGCACCAGGGTCAGAACGATGACCAGCAGCATCAGAAAGGTGTACACCACACTGATGCCTCTGGTGTAGATATAGCCCCGGTCCTCGGAGACGTCATAAATGGCGTTCATGCCTTTGAGGATGCCGTAGACCCCCTTGCTGGAGGACCACAGGGCCGTAAAGGCGGACAGTCCCAGCATGGCCCCGGTGGAATTCTGATAAGTGCTGTAAATCAGGTTTTCCGCTGATTCCATCAGCGCCGAGGGAAGAAAGCTCCGCAGCAGCTCCACCAGATTCTCCACCCGGAGCCCGGCGTACCGCAGCGCTGACAATAGCAGCAGCAAAATGGGAAACACGGACAGCACGATAAAGAAGCCCGCGTTGGCCGCGTACAGCGGGATGTGGAGCTGGGCCACATCCTTGCCCATATGATAGACCTTGCCGATGAGCCCCCCTTCGGGGATCTTGATGCGCATCCGTTTCCCTCCCTTTCCGGTTCCGACGGCAAAAGAAAAGCAAAGCCGCCCGCCGCCCCTGGGGCAGCGGGCATTGGCTCTATGGAAATCGTCTTTCCCGATCACAAGATATTCTTATTCGGCGGAGATCAGGTAGTAGTACACCGGCTGGCCGCCGCTGAGCAGGTTCACATCCGCCTCGGGGCAGATGTCGGCGAAGATGTCCGCCGCCTTCTGGGCGTGCTTTTCGGTCACATCGGCGCCGTAGTAGATGGTGATATACTCCTTACCCTCGTCCCGGACCTTTTCCGCCAGAGATTTCAGCAGCACCCGGATATCCTGGCTGGTGCCGAACAGAGCGCTGCCATAGAGGGCCAGATAATCCCCCTCGTGGATGCTGTAGCCGTCAAAGTCGGAGTTCCGGGCGGCGTAGGTGATCTGCATGGTGTCCACCGTGGCAAGGGCCTCGGTCAGGGCCTCGGTGTTCTCCTCCACGGTGCCCTCGGCGTTGAAGCTGAGCATGGCGGTGACGCCCTGGGGCACGGTCTTGCTGGGAATGACCACCACGTTCTTGGGTGTCAGCGCGTCCACCAGCTCCGCGGCCATGATGATGTTCTTATTGTTGGGCAGCACGAACACGGTCTCGGCAGGCACGGTGTTCACCGCCTCCAGAATGTCCTGGGTGCTGGGGTTCATGGTCTGGCCGCCGGAGATAATGGCGTCCACCCCCAGATTGGTAAATACGTCCGCCAGTCCCTCGCCGGCGCAGACGGACACCACACCAATCGCCTTTTCGGGCTCGGCGATCTTGGGAGCCTTCTCGGCCTCGGTCATCACCTTCTCGGTGTGCTGCAGGCGCATATTCTCGATCTTCACCGTGACGAAGGCGCCGTAGCTCACAGCCTCGTGGAGGGCCGCGCCGGGGTCGTTGGTGTGGACATGGACCTTGATAATCTCGTCGTCATCCACCAGCACCAGGCTGTCGCCCAGGGTGCTGAGGAAGGCGCGCAGCTCCTCCGGGTCCCGGTCATTCTCCCGGGAGACGATGAACTCGGTGCAGTAGGAGAAGGTGATGTCCTCGGTATTAAAGTCGGAGAAATCCGCGCTGTCCTTCACCTGGGTCTGGACCGGAGCCTCAGGAGAAACGATGTCCTCCCCCCGCAGAGCGGAGAGCATTGCCTCCAGGGCCACCACCCAGCCCTTGCCGCCGGCATCCACCACCCCGGCTTTTTTCAGCACCGGGTTCTGGTTCACGGTGTCGGCCAGGGCGATTTTCGCCTCCGCCAGAGCCGCCTCCTGGACGAACTCAATGTGGTTATTCTCCCGGGCGGCCTCGGAGGCCTTGGCAGCGGCCAGACGGGACACGGTGAGGATAGTGCCCTCGGCGGGCTTCATAACGGCCTTGTAGGCGGCGTCAACGCCCTCCTGAAGGGCCTGGGCCCAGAGGACGCCGTCGCAGTCCGTCTCGCCCTTGAGCCGCTTGGAGATGCCCCGGAACAGCAGGGACAAAATGACGCCGGAGTTGCCCCGGGCGCCCCGCAGCATGGCGGAGGCGGCCACCTTGGCGGCGGTGGAGAGATCCGGGTCCTCGGCCTTGCGCAGGTCGGCGGCGGCGGCGTTGATGGTCATGGACATATTGGTGCCGGTGTCGCCGTCGGGCACCGGGAAAACGTTGAGTTCATTGATCTCCTGCTTGCGCAGGTCGATACAGGCCGAGCCGTGGATGACCATCCGGGCGAAGAGGTCGCCGTCAATCGTCTTTATCATGTCCTTCTCTCCCTCCTCAGCCCACGACCATGGAGTCTACGTAGACGTCCACGTTCCGCACCGTCACCCCGGTGAGGCGGCTGACGTTGTAGCGCACCTCGGACATGATGGCGCGGCTCACCGCTTTCAGGTTGACCCCGTTCTCCACGATGATGTGAAGCTCCAGGGAGATGGTCTTGTCGTCGTTGTAGGTCACCTTGACCCCCTTGGACATGGACTCCAGGCGGAGCAGGTGGACCAGGCCGTCGGTGGTGGAGCGGACAGCCATGCCCTTCACGCCGTAGCAATTTGTGGCGGCGGCGCCGGTGATGTTG
>DETX01000043.1:0-229 GCA_002362145.1 Clostridiales bacterium UBA3277 | reverse complement strand
GGCGGCGGCGCCGGTGATGTTGGTGAAGACATCGTTGCTGATGGTGATGATGCCCTTTTGGGTCTGCACTTTCATGGAGGCACTTCCTTTCCCATGGCGGCGGAGCCGCCCCTTGAACTCCCGGCGATACTTTTTCCATTGTATCATTTCTATTGTATTCTATTTGTCCCAAAATTACAAGGAAAAAGTGATTGTATTTTCCGCCGGGCAGATAGTAACATTAAATGCG
>DETX01000036.1 GCA_002362145.1 Clostridiales bacterium UBA3277 | reverse complement strand
GTCTATCGGCTGCCTGCGCCTGGGAATCTGGGACCGGCATATGAAAGCGAACTGGAAAACCAGCCTGATTGGCAGCCTGATTGCCGGGTCTGTTGTGGGCCTTGTGGGTCTGGCTCGCTCCCTTCTGGCCTATGGATACACGAACTTTGTGGCAACCGCATTTACCTTCCTGTTTCCCTTCATGTTTACCACCATCCTGACCTACGGGGTCTTGAGCCTGTCCGTCGCGATTTATCGCAGGCGCAAGGAAAAGCTGGAACAGGAATAACCACAAAACCCGGGAAGCAAAAGCTTCCCGGGTTTGTCCGTCAAGGGCTCCATTTCGGGGCGGTCGCAGCGTAGCTGCTGTGCTTTTCTCCCAGTCCGGCAGGGCCCCACTGCTGGTACAGGCCCACCGTTCGGGTCACGCCCAACTCCTCCGCCGCCGCCAGAAGCGTTTCCCAGTCCTGTCGGCTGCGCCAGAGGCGGAATTTCACCCGGTCCGGCTCCACGGTGCTGTGGTAGCGGCAGTGCAGCCGCGCCTCCCGGAAGCCCTCCCTGGGAAAGCCTGAGGGGGGCAGCGCCTCGGTGGAGGACCCCTGGTCCGTCAGGGTAATGGTCTCTCCCAGGGGCGAGACCTCCATCCAGAGCTCCCGGCCCCGCCACCTGGTGCCGTATTTTTCCAGGGTGTCCGTCAGGGACAGAGGCGGCAGAAATACCGCCCCGCCCCCCTCTCCCGCGTAGAGATCGGAAACGCCCAGGGGGCATTTTAGCTCCTTTGCCAGAATTTTCGCCAGGGCGGCGGCCTCCCCATACCCCGGCCGCTGGAAATCCAGCAGCACCCCGTCCAGCTTCAGCGTCTCCGTCCGCTCTCGGAGCTGGACCAGGATACGACCGGGATCGTGGCCGTGGATGGGGGTGATATCGTCCAGCACCAGCATCGATCCGGGGGGCAGGGCCCGCGGCAGCGCGCTGAGGCCCGTGGAATAGGGGGAAAAATGGCAGGCCATCCAGGCCGAAAAGGGCGGCATGGCGCCGCATCCCCGGATTTCCGCCGCCGTCATGGCAAGATAATGCCGAATTGCCATGGACAAATCCCCTTTCCCGTGCTATAATTTCACGGATGGGCTATGACCCATCCCCACAGCCTATGACGGAAGGAGGGGCCTTATGCCCATTTCCCCCCTGCCAAAGCTCCACTACGCAAAGCTGACGGATCTCCATGAGGACACACTCCGAAAGCGGGGCATCCGGCTGCTTATGCTGGATTTTGACAACACCATCGTACCCTACACCACCGATATCCCCACCGGGGAGATGCTCGCCTGGCTGGAGCATATGAAGGCCCTCCCGGACATTCAGGTCTGCGTGGTCTCCAACAGCCACAACGGCCGGGTTCCCACCATCAGCCGGGAGCTGGGTCTGGACTGCATCACCTATGCCAGAAAGCCCTTCGGCAAGGGCATCCGCCAGTGCCTGAAAAAATACGGCGTCCCCGCCGATCAGGCGGCCCTGGCCGGGGATCAGATCTACACCGACATTCTGGGAGCCAACGGCACCGGCGTTTTGCCGATCCTCATCGACTCCATCCACAATCATAATCTCTGGCTGAAGGCCCGCCATCTTTTGGAGGTGCCCTTCATTGCCATTGCTAGGAGGAAATATCAATGAGAAACCTGGATAAATATCTGTCCCTGCTGGACGGCGAGGTGGACGGCCTGCTGCTGACCTCCCGCTACGCCCGCCACTACGGCGCCGAATTTGACATCGCCGAGGGCGTGGCCATCGTGACGAAAAAGGGCTGCCGCTACTTTACCGACAGCCGCTACATCGAGTCCGCCACCAACAGCCTCAAGGGGTTTGCGGTTTTGGAGGTGAACCGGGGCCACGGCTACTACAGCCGCCTCAACGATGCCATCGCCGACTTCGGCGTCACCGCCCTGGGCTATGAGGAGCACTACCTCTCCGCCGAGGAGTTCATGGGCTACGAAAAGAACCTCAACGCAAAGCTTTTGCCCTTCAATGCTCAGATCAGCGCCTTCCGGGGCCAGAAGGAGCCCTGGGAGCTGGAGCTCATGCGCAAGGCCCAGGACATCACCGACAAGGCCTTCTCCGAAGTGCTGACCCGGATCAAGCCCGGCATGACGGAGCTGGAATTGCAGGCAGAGCTCATCTATTGTATGTACAAAAACGGCGGCACGGGCCTGGCCTTTGACCCCATCGTGGTCTCCGGCCCCAACACCAGCATGCCCCACGGCGTGGCCGGAGAGCGGGTGATCCAGGCCGGTGACTTCATCACCATGGACTTCGGCGCCAGCTACATGGGCTACTGCTCCGACATGACCCGCACCGTGGCCGTGGGCTACGCCACTGAGGAGATGGAGAAGGTCTACAACACCGTTCTGGAGGCCCAGAAGGCCGCCATCGCCGTCACCAAGGCCGGCGTCCCCGGCTGCGACATCGACGCCGTGGCCCGGAAGGTCATCTCGGACGCCGGATACGGCGCGTATTTCGGCCACGGCTACGGCCACAGCCTGGGCCTTGAGATCCATGAGAACCCCAGCCCCAACGCCTCCAACCACGATCCCATGCCGGTCCATTCTGTCTGCTCCGCCGAGCCCGGCATCTATCTGCCCGGAAAATTCGGCGTCCGCATCGAGGATGTAACCATTTTGAAGCAGGATGGCTGCGAGGATATCACCCACAGCCCCAAAAATTTGATCATTGTCTAAAAATTTTTCCCTGGCCCCTTGCATATTCGAAAGATTTGCGATAGAATATACTAGCTAGTTTTATGCACCAAATTACTTCCCCCAAGGGGAGGCACTAGGAGGATAAATAGAATGATTTCTGCAGGTGAATTCAGAAACGGCGTTACCTTTGACATGGACGGAAAGGTCATGCAGGTTGTGGAGTTCCAGCACGTCAAGCCCGGCAAGGGCGCTGCCTTCGTCCGCGTCAAGATGAAGAACGTCATCACCGGTGCCGTGACCGAGACCAGCTTCAACCCCACCGCCAAGTTCCCCACCGCTTTCGTGGAGCGCAAGAAGATGGAGTATTCCTACAACGACGGATCTCTGTACTACTTCATGGACCAGGAGACCTATGAGCTGGAGCCCATCGACGCCTCCGCTCTGGACGACTCCTTCAAGTTCGTCAAGGAGAACGACGTGTGCACCATCATGCTCTACAAGGGCAAGGTGTTCGGCGTGGAAGTTCCCAACTTCGCCGACCTGGTCGTCACCAAGACTGAGCCCGGCTTTGCCGGCAACACCGCCACCAACGTCACCAAGCCCGCCACTCTGGAGACCGGCGCTGAGGTGAAGGTGCCCCTGTTCATCAACGAAGGCGACAAGATCCAGGTGGATACCCGTACCGGCGAATATCTGGGCCGCTCCAAGGCCTGATCGCCGCCCCATTTAAAGGAGTATTGTATGACCATTTCTGAAAAGTCCGCCTATCTCAAGGGTCTGATGGACGGTCTCAAGCTGGATACCGAGTCCAACGAGGGCAAGATGATTGCCGCCATCGTGGATTTGCTTGGGGATGTGACCAAGCGCGTGGCCGACATTGAGGACACCACCATCGCCATCTCCGACGAGCTGGACGAGATCGAAGAGGACCTGGATGCCATCGAGGACTACATCATGGATGAGGACGACGATGACTGGGAATACGACGAGGACGACGAGGACGATGATGACTTTGACGAGGACGAGGACCCCGAAGAGGGCTTCGACTTCGGCGACGAGGACTCCACCATCTATGAGGTAGAGTGTGCCTGCGGCAACATCATCGACTTCGACGAGGCAACCCTGGAGCAGGGCAGCATCGTCTGCCCCAACTGCGGTGAGACCCTGGAGTTCTCCACCGAGGACGAGGACAAGGACGAATAAGTCTATCGGAAAGCCCGCTGTGAGCAGTCACAGCGGGCTTTTTGCGTGTTCGCCTCTGGGTGGATGCTGGCAATTCTGTTGACAAGGATTCCGGGATATCGTATAATTTTCTTAATTCGGAAATTCCTTTTTCAGGAGGACTGAGAAGCGTGGAACGCATCGATTATCGATATCTCCGGCCGAAGAAGGCCGGGGCTCTGAAAAAATGGTACTGTGAACCCCTTTCCAGGGTGGAAACCCCGGAAATTTGGCAGGGTCGCAACGCGGTGCTCCTGCCTCTGCGGCCGGAGCAGGGGCTGCTGTTTGGCCGGGGCGGCGTGGTGGACGAAAAGGGGGACTATGTTGCCCTGTCTGCGATTCTCCGCCGGGTCGAAGGCTCCTATCCCTTCGAGAAGCCCGCATATGTGGATCAAAAGGTGGTCTACTGCGGTTATCTGGTGAACCAATGGGGACATTTTCTGGTGGAGGGCGTGGCCCGGCTCTGGTACTTTCTGGAAAATGACCCCACCATTGACAAATACGTCTTTCTCCTGAACCAGGGGCAGCCCCGGGAGATTAAGGGCAACTATCGGGAATTTTTCCGGCTTCTCGGAATTTTGGATAAGCTGGAATTTATTTCGGAACCCACGGCCTACCAGGAGGTCGTCATCCCCCAGCGGGCCTTCCAGTGCCGCCAGGACTGGTCGCCCAAATTCCTCGACATCTTTGACACGGTGGCGGCCAACGCCGCTTCTGACCCCGGCTGGGACGCCCCGGAGAAGATCTTCTTCAGCCGGAGCCAGCTGCAAAAGGGCAGTGGCTTTGAGTTTGGACTGGAAATTCTGGACGATTTCTTTGCCCGAAACGGCTACACGATTCTCTACCCCGAGAAGGTGCCCCTGGAACGGATGATCTTCTACATTCGAAATACCAAGGCGGTGGCCACCTTCTCCGGTTCCCTCCCCCATAATATGCTCTTTGCCAAAAACGGTCAGCGGGTGGAGATTGTGGAGCGGTGCGTGCTCAACAACGATTTTCAGGTCTGCGTGAACAAAATGCGGGAGCTGAACGCCGTATACATCGACGCCAACCTCCCCCTCTACCCTGTGGATATGTGCGGGCCCTTCCTCATGACCGACAACGACATTCTTGAGCGGTTCGCGGAGGACCAGGGCTATGTCTCCCCGGACGCCCGGTTCCGCTCCCGGAAGTATCTCAAAAAGTGCTTCCGGGACTATATGGCCTCCTACCAGGACATGTACCGGTATCAGTGGTTTATGGACGACTGGTACATGGACCATGTGGATTACCTCTGGGAGGGGTATCAGGCGGGACGGCGCCAATTTGGAGAGTATCTCTCCGGGAAGAGGCCCTTCCGGTGGCACCACTATCTGGAATTTCACTACTGGAAACAATTCATCAAACGGCTCCTGGGCCGGGAATGAGAGGAAAAACCATGCTGTTTTTAGAATATCCCCCCTGCTCCACCTGTAAGAAGGCCAGGGCCTGGCTGGACGGCCGTGGCGTCTCCTATGACGCCCGGCATATCAAAGACGACAACCCCTCCTACGAGGAGCTGAAGGCCTGGTATGAAAAAAGCGGGCTGCCCCTGAAGCGGTTCTTCAACACCAGCGGGCTGAAATACAAGGAGCTTAATCTCAAGGACCGGCTTCCCGCCATGAGCGAAGAGGAGCAGCTGCGGCTGCTTGCCAGCGACGGGATGCTCATAAAGCGCCCGCTGGTGGTGACGGATACCGCCGTTCTCACCGGCTTCCGGGAGACGGACTGGGAAAAGGCGCTGCTCAAATAACAACCCCAAAGACGGTAAAAAAGCCGCCCTGCTTTCAGCAGGGCGGCTCTTATACGCTTGTCAAGAGGGATCAATAGAACTTTCTCTTGTTCTTACGAGCAGCTTCGGACTTCTGCTTACGCTTCAGGCTGGGGCTGACGTAATGCTCGCGCTTCTTCACTTCGGCAATGACGCCCTCCTTGGC
>DETX01000042.1 GCA_002362145.1 Clostridiales bacterium UBA3277 | reverse complement strand
TCCATCATTATCCCCTGGCTGAAGGAAAACTATGATAACCCCGAGATCATCGCCGTGGCCGGCAACGTGGGCCAAAACGATGAGCTGGAGGGTCTGGAAGAAAAGGCCCTGGCCACCGGCGCCAGCAAGCTGATTGTGGCGGACCTGGTGGACGAGATGGTGGAGGACATCATCATCCCCTCCCTGAAAATGGGGGCCAAGTACGAAACCTACCTTCTGGGCACCGCCTTTGCCCGGCCGGTCATCGGCAAGAAGCTGGCCCAAATCGCCCTGGCCGAGGGGGCCGACGCCATCGCCCACGGCGCCACCGGCAAGGGAAACGACCAGGTCCGCTTTGAGCTGGCCATCAAGCGGTTTGCTCCGGACATGAAGATCATCGCCCCCTGGCGGGAGTGGGACATTAAGTCCCGGGACGAGGAAATCGACTACGCCGAGGCCCATAAAATTCCCCTGAAAATCAGCCGGGAGACCAGCTACTCCAAGGACAAAAACCTGTGGCACCTGAGCCACGAGGGACTGGACCTGGAAAATCCGGCCAACGAGCCGGGCTACGACAAGCCCGGCTTTCTGGAAATGGGCGTGTCCCCCATGGCCGCCCCGGATGTCCCCACCTACGTCACATTGGACTTTGTCTCCGGCGCGCCGGTGGCCATCGACGGGGAGAAGATGAAGGCCTCCAAGATCATCGAGAAGCTCAACGCTCTGGGCGGCGCCAACGGCATCGGCATCATCGACATTGTGGAAAACCGGCTGGTGGGCATGAAGGACCGGGGCGTCTATGAAACCCCCGGCGGCACCATCTTGTACTTTGCCCATCAGCAGCTGGAAATGCTGACCATGGACAAGGAGACCCTGCACATCAAGCAGAAACTGGCTGTAGACTACGCCGATCTGATCTACAACGGCAAGTGGTACACCCCCGCCCAGGAGGCCCTGACCGCCTTCGCCGAGAAGGCCAACGAGTTCGTCACCGGCACGGTGAAGCTGAAGCTCTACAAGGGCAACATCATCCCCGCAGGCACCACCTCCCCCTACTCCCTGTACTCGGAGAACCTGGTGACCTTCGGCGAGAGCGACTACGACCAGGCCCAGGCCGCGGGCTTCATCAACCTCTGGGGCCTGCCGACAAAGGTCCAGGCCCTGCGGGAGCAGGGGAAGCTGTAGGTCCAGTGAAGAGTGAATAGTGAATGATGAATATTGAAGAATGATGGTATCGCCGGAGGCGATACCTCACTTCTTCACTTTTCACTCTTCACGATTCACGAAAAAGCCCTCTCCTCTGGGGCTCGCTGCCCCAGAGCCTCCCTTGTGTAAAGGGATCTTTCATCATTCATCAAAAACAAAGGAGATTCCCCATGGCAAAACTGTGGGCCG
Source organism: Clostridiales bacterium UBA3277 (assembly GCA_002362145.1). GTDB lineage: Bacteria > Bacillota > Clostridia > Oscillospirales > Oscillospiraceae > Faecousia. Next base: position 3,581 of record DETX01000042.1, on the reverse strand, counting down.
GACGGACCTCCGGCGCAACCGACCGCATCGCCGACGATTTCAATTCCTCCATTTCCTTCGACAGCCGGATGTACGTCCAGGATATCACCGGCTCCATGGCCCACGCCTCCATGCTGGGGGCCCAGGGGATTCTCCCCCAGGGGGAGGCGGAGGCCATCATCGCCGGGCTGGAGGGCATTTTGGAGGACTTAAACTCCGGGGCCCTTTCCGTTGACCTCGCCTGCGAGGATATCCATATGTTCGTGGAGCAGGAGCTGACCTGCCGCCTGGGCGACCTGGGCAAGAAGCTCCACACCGCCCGCAGCCGCAACGACCAGGTGGCACTGGATCTGCGGATGTATCTGCGGGGGGAGATCGACGAGATTTCCGCCCTCATCCGGGAAACCCTGGAGGCCATCCTCTTCCAGGCCGAGGGCCACAAGGCCGCCATCATGCCGGGCTATACCCATATGCAGCGGGCCCAGCCCATCCTCTTTTCCCACCATGTGCTGGCCTACGCCATGATGCTCCTGCGGGACCTGGACCGGCTGAGGGACTGCCGCAGGCGGATGAACCTCTCCCCCATCGGCTGCTGCGCCCTGGCCGGCACCACCTATCCCACGGACCGGCGGTTCGAGGCGGAGCGCCTGGGCTTTGACGGCGTGACGGCCAACTCCCTGGACGGCGTCTCCGACCGGGACTTCTGCGTGGAGCTCCTTGGCTGCCTTTCCCTGGTGATGATGCACCTGAGCCGGTTTTCCGAGGAGCTCATCCTCTGGACCAGCTGGGAATTCGGGTTTGTGGAGCTCTCCGACAGCTTCACCACGGGCTCGTCCATCATGCCCCAGAAAAAGAACCCCGACATGGCGGAGCTGGTCCGGGGCAAGACCGGCCGGGTCTACGGCGATTTGACGGCCCTGCTCACCACCTTGAAAGGACTGCCTCTTGCCTACAACAAGGATATGCAGGAGGACAAGGAGGCGGTCTTTGACGCCGTGGACACGGTGAAGATGTGTCTGCGGGTGTTCGCCCCCATGTTAAGAACCATGACCGTCAAGGAGGAGGCCATGAAGCGGGCCGCCCAGGGCGGGTTCATCAACGCCACGGACCTGGCCGACTACCTGGTGAAAAAGGGCCTGCCCTTCCGCTCGGCCTATCAGCTCTCCGGTCAGATCGTGGCGGCGTGCATTGCCCGGGGCACGGTGCTGGAGAAACTTCCCCTGGATGTCTATCAGAGCTTCAGCCCCCTGTTCGGGGAGGACCTGTACAGCCAGATCGGTCTTTCCGCGTGCGTGGAAAAGCGGATCAGCGAGGGGGGCACCTCCCTTGCCTCAGTGGAGGCCCAGATTGCCCTGGTCCGCAGGGCCCTGGCCGGATGACGCGGAGCCGGAGGCCCAGCCGCCGTCCTTTCTTCCGCCCGGCCCTTTGCAAGAAAGCAGCCATTTTTTAATGGCTGCTTTCATTGACATTTTTCCGGGGGCATGGTATACTTTTCCTATAAGGTAGACATAAAACTTTTCATTTTGACAAGAGAAACCGGGTGATCCTTCCATGAAAAAGACCATCGCCGTTATGCTCATCGCGCTGCTGCTGCTCTCCGTCACCCTGGCCCTGACCCAGCCCTCCGGACAGACGGACCAGTCCGCAGAGGATGCTGCCGGCAGTCCCAAAGCTGCCGTTGCGGCCGCCGCCCCGGCCCCCGAAGCTCTGCTCCGTCCCGAGGCGGACCCGGAGACGCTGCAAAAGGACCTGGCAGCCCTCGCCGCCGCCCCCAGACCCATCGGCTCCGCCGGAGAGCAGGAGGCTGCGGACTATCTCGGCAGCCGCTTCTCGGAGATGGGCTATTCCGTGATTTTACAGCCCTGCACCAACGCGGACGGCCAGACCGGCACCACCGTCATTGCCACCCGGCAGGTTTTTGCCGAGGACGCCGACATTCTGATCTTCTCCGCCCATCATGACAGCGCCGCCAATACCTATGGCGCCGGTGACAACGCCTCCGGCGCGGCGGTTCTGCTGGCCGTGGCGGAGGTCCTGCGAAGCGTTCCCACAGACACGGAGCTGCGCTTCATCAGCTTCACCGACGGGGAAACCGGCGTGGGGGCCCAGGCCTATATCGCCTCCCTGGCCCAGGGGGAAAAGTCCCGGATCATCGGCGACATCCACTTCGATCAGCTGGGAGGCTTCGGCTCCCAGGACACGGCCGCCGCCACCACCGACGGCCAGGGCAACTACCTGACAGAGCTTCTGCTGTTCCGGAAGCCCTCCCTCTCCCTCATCCGGGCCGCCGCCAGCGACCACGCCTCCTTCCAGATTGCCGGGGTGCCTTCGGTGCTGCTGACCCAGCGGGGCCGGGGGTATCTGTACCACTCCGTGGCCGACACCGCCGGGCAGCTGAATCAGGAAAGCCTGGTCTCCGCCGCCGACACCGCCATTGACGCCGCCCTGGAGGTTCTCTCCTCCGACACCGGTTCCTACCGGGCCCTGGCTCAGGAACAGGGGCAGGACTACACCTGCCACGTGAGCCGCCAGAGCCCCATTCCCTTTGACGGCTCCCCCGCCGACGCCCAGCGGGCCATCGGCCAGGCCGGAGAGCTTTGGGACCACCGGGAGGTCAAAAGCGGCGATCTGAACAGCACCTACGACACCTACCTGTACTCCATGTACTGGTTCGGGGGAGACACCCCCTGGAACACCTACTGCCGCTACCGCAACGGCTCCCTCCAGGACATCGAAATCCGCCCCGCAGAAACCGGCGGCTCCACCATCCAGACCCGGGCCCTGCTGGAGGGCATGTACGCCGCCCCCGCCATCGAAGAGGATGCCACCGTCACCTGGCAGGACAGCGTCTACGGCAAGCAGATTACCCTGCATACGATCTCCGGAACGGTGACGGTCCGCAAATTCTCCCCGGACCCGGCGGAAACCCTGGCCGAGTATCCGGTGGCAGACGGCGTGGCCGAAGCTCTGCCGGAGGAGCACCAGAAAATCTGGGACGTGATCTGCTCCATCCTGCCCCAGGAGAGCCGGAGGAAAATCACCCGATTCCGGCTCTTCACCGACGGCGCCGGCGGCACGATTGCCCAGGCCGCCCCCCTCCAAACGGAGAGCGGGGAGGCGGACAACCGGAGATTCTGCCTGAGCGTGGACCCCAGCGACATCTTTGACGAGACCGGGTCCCTCCGGGACCGGAGCGCCCTCACCTGGGCCCTGGTCCGGGAATACGGCCGGGTGCTTTTGGAGGACGAGACCCAGGTGGACCGGAGCGGGACGGCCAGTGCCGACGCCCCGGCGGGCATGATTGCCGATTCCTTCCGGGAGCGGTTCTACCACCGGTTCCAGGGGACCTCCGGGGATTCCGTCCGGTACGTCTGCCCCGAGGCGGCCCAGGATTTCTCCCAGGACATTGTCTGCACCTTCGCGGTGTTTCTGCTGGGGGAGGAGCCCCAGGGGGACACCCTGGCCGAAGAGAAGCTCCGCTTCTTCTGGCAGGAGGAAACCATGGTATCCCTCCGCTCCGCAGTGCGGGAAACCATCGGTCTTGAATAACGTGAAAGGCCCGGGCGGCAACGCCCGGGCCTGAGACCGTCGAAAATCCCCTT
>DETX01000108.1 GCA_002362145.1 Clostridiales bacterium UBA3277 | reverse complement strand
AGCTGGGCCTGAAGCATCCGGATCTGGGCCCGGTTCAGCTCCCGCTCACTTTCCACCAGCTCCTCCCGGTTCCGCTTCAGGGCCGCCACCATCCGGTTAAAGTCCTTGGCAAGAAGGCCCAGCTCGTCCTCGCTGTCCACAGGAATCTGGACATCCAGATTGTCCCGGCTGACCTGACTGATGGCCTGCTGCAATTTCTGCACCGGGGAGAACACCTGACGGCTCAGCGTCAGGCTCATGCCCACGGAGAGAAGGACGCAGGCAAGGGCGCAGCCGAGGCTCACGGTGTAGAGAAGGCCCATGGTGCTCTTTGTGAACATCTGAGGCTGCTGCAAGACCAGATACAGCCCCGAAGGGCCATGCCGGGCGACGCTGTACTGGAATTCCTCCGCCCCCGCCCCGGGGGTCACTCCGTCCAGGAGCTGCTGGCGCAGCACCGGGGCCAGGACGTCTATCAGGGCGGACTGGCTGGCATACACCGGATGCCAAAACCGGTCCAGAAGCAAAATATCGTTTTGGGCTCCGTAGGTGCCGTCAAAGAGAACGGAAAAATCCGCCTCCTTCATGCCCATAACCAGATACCCCGCAGGGCCGCCCCCGTCCCCCGGAAGCTGCACCGCCCCCCGGAGCAGCGGGGCGCCGGCCTCTCCATCCTCTTCCCCGGTCACATAGACCGGCGTCCCGGTGCTCTCCCCGGCGGCGTGGAGCAGCCCCCAGTCCGTGGGCAGGGACCCCGGCAGGAAGGTACCCCGGGTGGTGTAGCGCCGCTGGCCGGCAAGGTCATACAGCTCAAACTCCGCCCATCCCCGCATTCCCGCCGTGGCGGTGAAGAGGGCGTCATATACCTTCACATCCGAGGCCCGGCCCCCGGACAGGGCCTGGGTGATCTGCCCGTTTCCCCGGAGGGCCTCCGCTGCCTGGGAGAGGCCGGTGGTCATTTTGTCCAGGGCAAGGCCCATATTCTGGGCCTGGAGCTGGGCGTCGGCCTCCGTCCGGCTGTTCATCCGCAGCCGGGAGGTCTCCAAAAGGGAGGCCGAGCAGATCAGCAGGGGCACCAGTGCCGCCACCAGGAAGGCCGCCGTCAGCCGGTTTCGGAAAGAGCGGCGCAAAAATGCTTTCATGGCCGGTCCTCCTTGCGCGTAAAGTCCCAGTCGGAGAGCAGCTCCTCCCGATGGCTGCTGGCCCAGGCCGCGTCATATTCCGCCATGGGGATGTCCTCCAGCGGGATCAGGCTCTCCCCGGGGGCCACGTCCTCCCGGACGCTGCGCCGGTAGAAGCGCTGGGGGAGCAGGCTCTGGACTTCATAGCTCAGGGTAAAATCCAAAAACCGCTCCGCGTTCTCCCGATGGGGGGCCCCGGAAACCAGGGCGCTGCCGTCGGGGACGCAGCTGGTCCCCTCCTGGGGATACACCAGGGAGATGTCCAGGCCAGCGGCCATGTGCTTCACGGCGGACTCTTCCAAAGTGATGCCCGCCAGGCAGGTTCCGTCCGCCACGGCGGTGATCACATCTCCGGAGCCCTCCAGCTGCCTGCCGTCCAGGGCCCGGGCCAGGGCCTCCAGGGCCTCCTGCTGGGGCTTTTCCGAGACGGTGAGCCAGGTGGCCAGGGCCGTGAAGGAGGAGCCGGAAACCCCGGGATCGGCAAACGCCACCCGGCCCTGAAATTCCGGCCGGGTCAGATCCCGCCAGCCCCTGAGCGTCTGCTTGCCCACCAGCTTCGTGTTGTAGATGAGCACCACCGGCAGGGCGGAAAAGGGCGTCCAGGTGTGGTCCTCCGAGGAAAACCCGGGGTGGATGGCCGGGGACCCGGCGGCCTCGTAGGGGGAAAAGCACCGGCTGTAGGACTGAAGGCTCTCCACGCCCCCGCCGAACATCACGTCCGCCTGGGGGGCTTCCCGCTCCGCGTCGATGCGCTCAAGCATCTCGTTGGTGCCGCCGCAGACCACCTCCACCCAGATTCCGGTGCGCCGCTCGAATTCCCGGACGATGGGCTTGTACACCTCCTCCTTGTGGGCGGTGTAGATGACCAGCTTTTCTGCCTCTGCGGGGGCGTATTCCGGCCCATTCTTCCCGGCGGCGCAGCCGCCAAGCAGAAGCAGCACTGTGACAATGAGGCAAAGCCCCAGTTCCTTTTTCATGGGGACCCTTCTCTCTTTGGAAATCTGCCTGAATTATACCACAGCTTCCCCATGGATTTCATCTGTTTTTTACAAAAAACTCAGGATTGCACAAAAAATATCAGAATTGGCCCCTTTCTTTTTAGCATATTCACGACTACAATATAACTGTAGCAGCGGAGAGGTGGAACCGCCCTCCGCAGACACGCAATTTTAGTGAGGAGGAAAAAATATGAAACGTTTTGTAGCAATGCTTCTGGCCCTGTGCATGGTCCTGGGTCTTGCGGCCTGCGGCGGCGCCCCCAAGGCTCCCGACGCGCCCAAGGCTCCCGATGCCACCACCGCCGCCGCCAAGGATGACGCTCCCGCCGAGACCCAGGCTCCCGCCGTGGAGGAAAACCTGACCGAGACCCAGAAGATCATTAAGGAAGCCGAAGGCATGACTCTGGAAGAGCTGGCCAAGAAGGCCATCGAAGAGTCCAACGGCAAGATGTTCTACGGCGTGGGCAACTCCAGCCGCGGCAAGAGCGCCCTGCCTCTGTTCATCGAGTACCTGCAGTCCATCGACTCCAGCTATAACATGGAGTTTGAGTGGCAGCAGCCCAAGAACAACAAGATCTTCGATCAGCTCACCGCCGACGCCCTGAAGGAGACCGGCACCTTCGCCATGACCCTGATTCAGGACGGCAACCAGATCGAGAGCAAGATGGCTCAGACCGGCATCCTGGACACCTTCATCCCCAAGGACTGGGCCGACGCCAACGGCACCACCGCCGACGCCTACGAGGGCTTCCTGCCCCTGCAGACCCTGAACAAGGTCTTTATGTACAACAATACCGGCGACAAGACCTACGACAACTGCTGGGACTTTGTAGCCGAGGGTGAGCATGGCCTGTACATGGACATCGACTCCGAGATCGTGGGCAAGAACTTCCTGTATATGCTCACCGAGGACACCTACGCCGCCTGGCTGAAGGAAGCGTATGAGGCCCTGCCCGCCGAGGAGCAGGCCTACTTCCAGCCCACCATCAAGGCCATGGAGTCCGAAGCCGCTGACCTGGGCCTCGGCCCCGACGGCGCCTACGCCCTGGCCTGGATCAAGCTGTGGGTGGAGAGCTACAACGCCCAGACCGACGACGGCCCCATCTGCAACACCCTGGTAGACAAGAGCGCCACCAACCAGTTCGGCCTGCTGGTCTATTCCAAGCTCCGCTCCGTTGAGGAGTCCAGCTCCGTCTCCGTCAACAACATCAACGTAGCTGCCTACGACGACGGCTATACCGGCATCGGCGGCTACGGCTACTGC
>DETX01000089.1:17668-17912 GCA_002362145.1 Clostridiales bacterium UBA3277 | reverse complement strand
CTCCGCCTTCACCAGCTCCGCCAACGTCAACACCACGGAGTTTACCAAGGCCCTGGGCTTCGGGGCGAAGAACACCTACAACCGCTACCTCTATGAGGAGACTTCCCCGGTGACGAACCTCTTTTTGGGGGTCAAATACATGATCGAGCGGGACGGCAAGGACCGTCAGGGCACCTTCTTTGAGGAGCGGAACCGGTTTCACAGTGTGGTGCTGCTGGAAAACACCGCCTATCTGCCCCTGGGC
>DETX01000089.1:16778-17373 GCA_002362145.1 Clostridiales bacterium UBA3277 | reverse complement strand
GCCTATCTGCCCCTGGGCTTTTTGGCCAACAGGGAGCTGGGAATGCTGGAATTCGATGCCTCCGGGAACGCCTTCCAGTTTCAGAACGACCTGTTCACCGCGGCCACCGGCCTGGAGGACAGCGTCTGGCACGCCATCCCCGGGGGCAATCTGACCATCACCGGAAACGATGTGACCATCCAGGACTCCAACGGCACCGGCTATTGCCGATACAGCGATGCCGCGGCGGGCTCCGACGTGACCTACCGCTATATTGCCGACCGGGACGGCTACGCCTGCATCCACTTAAACCTTCCTGAGCGCAATACCTTCCATGTCAGTCTCAACGGGGAAGAGCTGTATACGGAGAACATCAGCCTGCCCCAGATGTTCGCTGTGGGAGATATGAAAACCGGGGACACCCTGGAAATCCGCCTCACCTGCTCCGCCGGGGAGGACAGCACCATGACCGTCTCGGCGGCCCTGCTGAACTACGACCGGTTCTGGGCGGGCTTCGAGATTTTGAACGCCTCCACCTGGGACCCCTCGGAATTCCGCTCCACGCGCCTGGCGGGGACCATCCAGTGCGACCGGGACGGCCTGCTGTACACCTCCA
>DETX01000089.1:16229-16463 GCA_002362145.1 Clostridiales bacterium UBA3277 | reverse complement strand
CCCCCAGAACGGCAACTGGGTGGCCCAGGTGGACGGGAGAACGGTGCAGACCCGGAAGGTGGGCGGCTGTATGCTGGCCCTGGACCTGACGGCCGGGGAGCACACCGTGGTGCTGACCTACCGGAACGGGGCCTTCTCCCTGGGCTGGAAGGTGAGCCTTGTATGTGCTGTGGGCTTTCTCCTTCTGCTCCGGTTCGTCTACAGGCCGGACCGCCAGCGCCCCGGCGCTTCCAG
>DETX01000089.1:15749-15928 GCA_002362145.1 Clostridiales bacterium UBA3277 | reverse complement strand
GCGGAGAGGAACCGCCGGGCGCTTACATATTATAGGGACCGTATGGCCTCGGTGATGGTGCCGCCGCCGATGACCAGCTCCCCCTGGTAGAGCACCACCGCCTGACCGGGGGTCACCGCCCGCTGCTGGGTGTCAAATTCCACCCGGGCGAACCCGTTTTCCTCAGGATAGACCGTGCC
>DETX01000089.1:15234-15446 GCA_002362145.1 Clostridiales bacterium UBA3277 | reverse complement strand
TCCGCTTCCCGCTGGCTGTGCCGGGTCTTGACGGTGACGCGCATGGGACCGGGCAGGGCGGGGAAGGGGAAAAAGTGCCAGTCGTTAGCCCGGAGCCCCCTGGAAAAGAGGGCTTCGTTGGGCCCCAGGGTCACGGTATTTTTCTGCATATCCTTCCCGCAGACGTAGGCGGGGGCTCCCAGGGAAATGCCCAGGCCCTTGCGCTGGCCGAT
>DETX01000089.1:14777-14943 GCA_002362145.1 Clostridiales bacterium UBA3277 | reverse complement strand
CAGGCCCTTGCGCTGGCCGATGGTATAGCGCACGGCGCCCTGGTGCTTTCCCAGAACCTGCCCCTCAAGGTTTACATAATCTCCACAGGGATAGGTCTTACCCGTCCAGCGCTCCAAAAAGGCGGCGTAGTCCCCGTCGGGCACGAAGCAGATGTCCTGGCTGTCG
>DETX01000089.1:13417-14479 GCA_002362145.1 Clostridiales bacterium UBA3277 | reverse complement strand
TCCTGGCTGTCGTGCTTGCGGGCGGTGACGAAACCCTGCTCCTGGGCGATGGCGCGGACCTGGGGCTTTGTCAGCTCCCCCAGGGGGAACTGGATATGGGCCAGCTGCTCCTGACTGAGGCAGGCCAGAAAATAGGTCTGATCCTTGACGCTGTCCGCCGCCTTGCAGAGGAGGTAGCGCCCGGTCTCCTGGCTGCGGCGGAGACGGGCATAGTGCCCGGTGACCACGGCCTCACAGCCCAGCTTCTCCGCCTCCCGGAGGAGACTGCCGAATTTGAGGCAGCGGTTGCAGACGATGCAGGGGTTTGGGGTCAGGCCGGATTCGTAGCAGGAAACGAATTTTTCGATGATCTGGCGCTGAAATTCCTCCCGGAAATCAAAAGTCCGGAAGGGGATTCCCAGCCGCCGGGCTACGCTCTCGGCGTCGTCGGTAGCCTCGGTGCCCCAGAGGGTCATGGTTGCGCCGATACAGCTGTAACCGGATTGCACCATTTGATATGCCGCCACGGAGCTGTCCACGCCGCCGCTCATGCCGATCAGAACTTTTTTGGCCTTCATATGCCCGCCTCCTTTGGGAAAATGATCTTTTCCCGAGTATATCAGGGGGGAAAAGGAAAGTCAATAGAGAAAAACTGGTCGAAAAATGGAAACAATTTAATGTCAAATCTCCCCCGCGAGACGATTTTTATGACAGAAATTGCGATTATTCTGGAAAGAAACGGAAATGCGTAACAAATCTCACCCGGAACCAGTAACAAAAATGTAATTTTTTTGAAAAAGGGGGTTGCAATTTGTAAATAAGTCTGTTATAATACTGTCACTTACATAAGAAGAAAAGGAGTAAGTCGCTATGAAGAAGAGAATCCTTTGTATGCTGCTTGCGCTGGTCATGGTGCTGGGCATGATCCCTGTCACGGCCATGAGCGCTTCCGCAGCCAGTTCTGCCATCAGCGAAAAGGGCATCACGATCCTGAAAGGACTGAGCCCCTATCAGAAATCCTGCTACAGAAACGGCAACCGGTTCTACATCGGCTACGGTACGCTCTGTGAGCACAAGGACCAT
>DETX01000089.1:0-13047 GCA_002362145.1 Clostridiales bacterium UBA3277 | reverse complement strand
GGCCCTGCGCACCGCGCTGAAGGATATCAATTCCTCCGTATCCAGCTTTGCCTCCAAGAACGGCCTGTCCCTGAATCAGGGCCAGTTTGACGCTCTGGTGGCCTACAGCTTCCTCTATGGCTCTGCCTGGATGAACGGCACCGGCGTGTTCAAGACTGCCATCACCACCAAGGGCAACTCCAACAACAAGATCCTCAACGCCTTTGCGCAGGTTGGTTGGGGGAAGCAGCTTGCCAATATGTACCTCCATGGCAGCTACAATACCACCACACCGAGTTACTTCCAGTCGCTGAAGTTCAACGGAAACGGCGGCTACCTGGCCGGTGTCAACGAGTGCACCTATTGGTATGATACCACGGTTGAGGACTATGATCTGCCCACCCCCACCAAGACGGGGGCCACCTTCAAGGGCTGGTACACCAAGGCGGCAGACGGCGAGCGGGTCGTGGTCATTGACCGCTTCACTACCCCCAACAACGTAGGCGGCACCCTCTACGCCGGCTGGCAGAGCAGCAGCTCCGGCACCTCTGTGAAGTACCAGGTCTACACCAACCGTATCTCCCCCTGGGCGGTCTATTCGAATGACCGCGCCACGGACATTAAGGATACCTCCCTTCTTCATGACAGCAAGGGCAACGTCAAGACCACCATTTCGGTGGATATGGACTGGATGGACAAGGACGGCTACCTGTGGGTCCGCATTGCCGGCACCTCCAACTGGGTTCGTCTGACCAAGTCCGGCGCCAGCTCCGACAGCCCCCTCATCGATGTGACTGTCACGGTGACCAACTCCTATGTCAATATCCGTTCCAAGGGTTCTATCTACAGCACCAAGGTCGGCACCTTCAAGAAGGGTGACCAGCTGCGCATCACTGCCACCAAGGACAGTTCCGAGCAGATCCTCTGGGGCCAGGTGGCAAAGAGCGCCGACGACAATACGCCGGTGGGCTGGGTGGCTCTGAGCTACACCAACTGGAACGCCGTCAAGGCTGGGAGCGGCAGCATCAAGACCGATGTCCCCGCCAACGCCCTGGCCAAGGCTGTGATTCAGTGCAACTCCTATGTCAACGTCCGCAGCGGCCCCGGCACCAGCAATAAGTTTGTGGGCGCCCTGGCCAACGGCGACTGGGTCTACATCTATGAGTTCAAGACCGTGGGCGGCGTCCAGTGGGGCCGCACCGACGCTGGCTGGTTCTCCCTGAATTATGCCCAGGTCACCATGCTCAAGGACAACACCGTCATCTCCACCGATCCCTCCATCGTCAGCTATGCCTTCTCCGCGAAGATGAGCGTGGCTGCCGACGGTCTCACCAATGCGGACAAGAAGAGCTCCAGTAACGGCTCCAAGTTTAAGGCCAGCGAGGCGGTTACCGTCCTGAAGCTGGGCTGGAATAAAGAGGCCTCCGGAACATGGGCAGAGCCTGGCTATTACTACGTCCGCAGCAACAGCAGCGGCAAGGAAGGCTGGGTTGCCAGCAGTGCCCTTGACCTGACAAACGCAGGCGTCAGCAAATTTGTCGTGAAGAACGAGATTACCACGCTCCGCGAAGACTCCGGCGAGAGCGCCAAACTCCAGGATAAGATTTCCGTGGGTACGGAGCTTCAGATTGACAACACGACCCTTCGTCTGGCAAACAATGAGGACCGGGTCACCCTTTGGGGCAAAGACACCAAATATAAAGGTTATGTCAACCTGAGTGCCCAGATGGACCGTCAGGACCCCCTGGATGTGCATGACGACAAGACCAAGCCCGCTTCCTATGAAATCGGCACCGTCAAGGGCACCGACCGGGTCAACGTCCGTGAGAAGGCATCCCTCTACTGCCGTGTGGTGGGCAAGCTGTCCCGGGGCACCGAAGTCCGCATCCTGGCCTGGTCCGATAACGGCAAGTGGGCCAAGGTGGACACCGACCTGGAGAACACCGGCAAGGATAACTGGATCAGCAAGGACTACCTGGATGTCCGGGTGGGCGTCCTGGATAAAGATCTGCCCGCAGACAACGGCGGCTCCAATTCCTCCGGCACCAGCAAGAACCCCGGCGGCACCGGCATCGTGGCCAACACCTACTCCGGCGTCAACGTCCGGGCTACCCCCGGCACCTCCGGCAAGCTCCTGGGTAAGATCGTTCCCGGCACGGCTGTGACCATCGACGAGATCAAGACCGTTGGCTCCAGCAAGTGGGGCCACACCGAAAAAGGCTGGGTCTGCATGGACTATATCGCCATGATGTCCTACGACGAGATCCCCGGCTCCAACCTGCCCGAGGGCTCCACCGTGGTGGGCTCCTATGACGACGTCAAGACCTCCGTCACCACCGCCGTATTCTCCGGCGAGGTGATTGCCGATGGTGGCGTGAAGGTCTACAAAAACCCGGATGTGGGTTCTGAGGAAGTCGGTGCGATAAGTAATGGAGGTGCTGTCACCATCCATGAGCTGCTGACTACCACCGTCACCCGGACCGGCACTGACAATACAACAGATCCCACTGATCCGGATAGTGATCCGAATGTGGGCAATCCTGATGATGTCGGTGATGAGTACACCAGGACCTATACCACCTACTGGGCCCGGGTCAACAACGGTTATATCCACGCACCCTACGACTGCATCAAACTGTATCCCCTGCACAACGATCCCTACACCTACGTCAGCAAGGATAAGACCTCTGTGAGCATCGTATCCAGCGTTACCGGCAAGACTGGCTCCTTCGAACTGAGACAGGGCGACAAGGTTACCGTCAGTAGCCTGAAGCTCGAGGCGAAGAACGAGCTTTACGGCATGGCTGAGAACGAGGACGGCGATGCCGGCTGGGTCAAGATGAGTCTGCTGGCAGAAGGCTCCATCTATGTTCAGGAGTCCACCGCTGCCACCCAGCCCACCAATCCCGGCTTGGGCAACACCGGCAACACCGGTGACGGCGGCTTCGTCACCAATTCCGGCGGCTACAAGTATACCGGCAAGGTCATCCGCACCGATGCCCTGAAGGTCCGCAACAGCCCCTCCACCACTGCACCGGTCAATACCACGCTGGCAAACGGCAAGGCCCTGGTGATTTATGAGACCACCGTGGCCGACAGCAGAGCCTGGGGCCGCTGTGACGCCGGCTGGGTCTACCTGTACTACGTGGACATGACCCCCTGCGACGGCAGCGCCATTGACGCCCGGGTGGTGTACAACGACAATACCGTCATCTACGACAGCAGCGACTGCACCAATGCCGTGGGCACCTACGCCAAGATGTCCGTCATCGACATCTACGAGGTGGTGGGCAAGATGGCCCGCACCGACAGCGGCTGGGTCAACACCGACAATCTGCTGTAAACATTCCGAAAAAATGTCCCTCGCTGCGGCGAGGGACATTTTCTGCCCCGGCGGTTTCTTCATTTCCCGGTTCGGAGAAAAATCTTGCCTTACCGGGGGAAGCATGGTATGATGTACGAAATAAACCTGGGAGGTATCTCATGAGCAGAGCAGACGAACTTTACCGGGCGACCTGCCTGGATATTCTGAATAACGGCTTTTCCGACGAAAATCTGGAGGTCCGCCCCCACTGGGCCGACGGCACCCCGGCCCACACCATCAAGAAATTCGGCGTGGTGAACCGCTACAATCTGGCGGAGGAATTTCCCATTATGACATTGCGCCGGACCTACTGGAAAAGCGCCGTGGACGAGCTTCTGTGGATCTGGCAGAAAAAATCCAACCGCATCTGCGACCTGGGCAGCCACGTCTGGGACGAATGGGCGGGGGAGGACGGCACCATCGGCAAGGCCTACGGCTATCAGCTGGGCATCAAGCACCAGTATCCGGAGGGGATGTTTGACCAGGTGGACCGGGTGCTCTTCGACTTAAAGCACAATCCTGCCTCCCGGCGCATCCTCACGAACATCTACAATTTTGAGGATCTCCACGAGATGAATCTGTACCCCTGCGCCTACTCCATGACCTTCAACGTCACGGGAGACACCCTGAACGCCATTTTGAACCAGCGCTCCCAGGATATGCTGACAGCCAACAACTGGAATGTGGTGCAGTACGCGGTGCTCACCCACATGATGGCCCAGGTCTCGGGACTGAAGGTTGGAGAGCTGGTCCACGTGATTGCCGACTGCCACATCTATGACCGGCATATCCCGGCAGTCAGAGCCATGCTGGAACGGGAGGGCTATGAAGCCCCCCAATTTACCATGGATGAGAGCATTACGGACTTCTATGCCTTCACCAAGGATTCCTTCCGCCTGGAAAACTATCGATACCATCCCTTTGACTTCGAGATTCCCATGGCCATTTAAAGGAGACGCTTATGGAACTGATTGTCGCCGTCTACGATGGCTGGGGCATCGGCTGCGGCGGAACCCAGCCCATTGCCCTCTCTGCCGACCGAAAATTCTTCCGGGAAACCACCCGGGGGGCCATGGTCATCGCGGGCCGCCGGACCATCCAGGACTTCCCCGGCCAGAAGCCCCTGCCGGGCCGGGTGAATGTGGTGCTGAGCCGAAGCGGCCGGGAATTTCCGGGCTTCACCCTCTGCCGGAGCACCGAAGAAGCGCTGGCGCTGAGCCGGGACATGGAGCGCACCTTTGTCATCGGCGGCGGCAGCGTCTACTGTCAGCTGCTGCCCTGCTGCGACAGAGCCTATGTGACCAAGGTCCATGCGGACCCGCCCTGCGATACCTTCTTTCCCGATCTGGACGCATCGCCGGACTGGGAGCTGGAGGCGGTCCTCCAGCAGGGGCAGGAGCAGGGCATCGCCTATGAAATGTGCCTCTACCGGAAAATATAAACAGGGAAACCGTCGATTCTACCGCTGGTCGGTTGCGGAATCGGCGGTTTTCTGATATGGTGAAGGGGCAAAAGGAGGGAAAACCCATGTATGAAATCGACAAAGAGGCCTTCGCCGCGTTCCTGGCCCAGCAGCGAAGAGAAAAGGGCTGGACCCAGAAGGACCTGGCGGAGCGGCTGTATGTATCGGATAAGGCGGTGAGCAAGTGGGAGCGGGGGCTGAGCCTGCCGGATATCTCCCTGCTGATCCCCCTGGCGGACTGCCTGGGTGTGGGCGTGACGGAGCTGCTGGAGGGCAGACGGATGGCAGAGGCTATGGAGGCAGAGGACGTGGAACTGCTGGTGAAAAAGACCCTGAGCCTGTCGGAGGAGAATCCGGAACAGGCGAAGAAGCGCCGGCGGGAAAGGACGATCCTGTTCGCGGTGGTGGCGGTGATCGGTGTGCTGGAATCGCTGGCCTGCGGCTATCTGCAAAGCCGGGTGGGCCGTGGAGAGGAATTTGGCGCCCTGTTTGTGTTTGAACTGCTGGGGCTCTTCTTCGGCGCCTATTTCTGGTGCTTTATGAAGGAGAAGCTGCCGGGGTACTACGATGAAAACCGGATTAACTACTACACCGACGGCTTTCTGGAAATCCACCTCCCCGGGGTGAGCTTCAACAATACCAACTGGCCCCGGGTGGTGAAGGCGTTTCGGATCTGGGCGGTGGTGACCATTGTGACGGCGCCGCTGCTGAATTTGATGCTTACTCTGCTGCCGATTCCGGAGGGGGCGCGGCTGGCTTGTCTGATGGCGGCGCTGGTGCTTTTTCTGATGGGGCTTTTCCTGCCGGTTTACCTGGCGGCGGGAAGGGAGCGCCAGAAAACCGAAGAGGAGGAAAAGAGACGAAAGTGGTCGATTCTGATCGTGGCCGGGGTATGTGCGATCATGCTGGCTGTATTTGGCATCGCCGGGGGGACGGGAAATCTAAATTCCCACCTTCGGGTGGGGTATGCTTCCAGCAGCACACTTCAAAAATGGACGGCCAGGTATCATTTGCTCACAGGAACCGAAGCCCATACTCTGCGGCCAAGGCAGGAAGATTACCTGGTTACAGTGGTGACGGAGGCGGGAACTCTTTTCATGGAAATTCAGGACGAGACGGGGACGGTGTTTTCGGAATCGGAAATCCAAACCGGAACCTACCCGGTCCGGCTGGAAGGAAAGACCCGGGTTACGGTAAAAGCGGCCGGGCACAAGGGCAGCTTTGCCGTTGCGCCGGAAGAAGGTCAATAGAAGAAGCCCGGAGCCTTGCGGCTCCGGGCTTCGTTTATTTGCGCTTTGTACGGGTTTTGATGGGGGCCTTGGCCGGCTTTCCCTGGACCCCGGATGCCTGCCGGACGGGAAGCTTGGAGGGCTTTTTGGGGGCTGCCTTGGGCGGTGGGGAACCATGGCCGCCGGACCTGGGAGGAAAGGACCGGATCAGGCACTTAGGGCCGGAGCCGATGAGATCCTCCCGGTGGGCCTTTTCCAGGGCCTCCCGGACCAGAGCGTAATTTTTGGGGTCGCGGTATTGGATAAGGGCCCGCTGCATGGCCTTCTCGTGGGGGTCCCGGGGGACATAGACGGTTTCCATGGTCCGGGGGTCTAAGCCCGTGGAATACATCACCGTGGAGAGGGTGGAGGGCGTGGGGTAGAAGTCCTGGACCTGCTCGGGATTGTAGCCCATGTCCCGGATGTACTCCGCCAGCTCCACGGCCTCCTTCATGGTGGAGCCGGGATGGCTGGACATGAGGTAGGGTACCAGGTACTGGTTCATGCCGTACTGCTTGTTTAAGGCGAAATACTTGTCCACAAACCGGTTGTATACCGCGTTTCGGGGCTTTCCCATGCGGCACAGCACCGCGTCGGAGACGTGTTCCGGGGCGACCTTCAGCTGACCGGAGATGTGATAGCGGACCAGCTCCCGAAGGAAGGTGTCCTTCCGGTCCGCAAGAAGATAGTCGAAGCGGATGCCGCTGCGGACAAAGACCTTCTTCACCCCGGGAATGGCTCGGAGTTTCCGCAGCAGCGCCACATAGTCGCTGTGGTCGGCGTTCATGTTCTTGCAGGGGGTGGGATACAGGCACTGCCGCCCGCCGCAGGCGCCCTTACTGAGCTGCTTTTGGCAGGCCGGATGGCGGAAATTGGCGGTGGGTCCCCCCACGTCGTGGATGTAGCCCTTAAATTCCGGGTCGCGGACCATCTGCTGGGCTTCTTTTAAGATGGATTCGTGGCTGCGGACCTGGACGATCCGGCCCTGGTGGAAGGTCAGGGCGCAGAAGGAGCAGGCCCCGAAGCAGCCCCGGTTGCTCACCAGGCTGAACTTGACCTCGCTGAGGGCGGGCACGCCGCCCAGCTTATCATAGCTTGGGTGCCAGGCGCGCATGTAGGGAAGGTCGTAGACGTCGTCCATCTCCTCCGTAGACAGGGGCTTCTGGGGAGGATTCTGGACCACGAAAACATCCCCGTAGGGTTCTGCCAGCCGCTTGGCGGTGAAGGGGTCGCAGTTGCCGTACTGAATCCGGAAGGACGCGGCGTAGCTGCGCTTATCCGATTTCAGGAGGGAATATTCCGGCAGGGTGATGGTGGGGAAGCTGTCGTCGGGCTGGGCCGTTTTGAACACTGTGCCGTCGATGTAGGTGATATCCTTCACATCCAGGCCGGAGTTCAGGGCGTCGGCCAGCTCCACAATGGCCCGCTCCCCCATGCCGTACATCAGCAGATCCGCCTGGGAATCCAGAAGAATGGACCGTTTCATGCTGTCAGACCAGTAGTCGTAGTGAGAAAGCCTTCGCAGGCTGGCCTCGATGCCGCCGATGAGGATGGGCACGTCCCGGTAGATCTGCCGGATGAGATTGCAGTAGACGACGGTGGCGTAGTCCGGCCGCCTGCCCATGACGCCGCCGGGGGTGAAGGCATCGGTTTTGCGGCGGCGCTTTGCCACCGAGTAGTGGTTCACCATGGAGTCCATGTTGCCTCCGGTGACAAGAAAGCCCAGCCGGGGCCGTCCAAAGACGTCGATGGAACGGGGGTCCTTCCAGTCCGGCTGAGAGATGATGCCCACCCGGTAGCCGTGGTGCTCCAGAACCCGGCTGATAATGGCATGGCCGAAGGAGGGGTGATCCACATAGGCGTCGCCAATGATATAGACAAAGTCGCACTCATCCCAGCCGCGTTCCAGCATATCCTGTTTGGTGATGGGCAGAAAGGGCATAGCTTACCTCCAAATTACGAAATAACGCGGCTCAAAGTCCGGAGTGAACCACCTTGTCGCAGAGCTTGGAATAGATCCATTTCAGAAACCAGGGCTCGGAGACCCGCCGGGACAGCTGTGCCACCGGGAACCAGGCCACGCCGCTGTTTTCGTCGGGCTTTATGGCGAGCGCCTGCTCTGTGTCCGCTTCAAACAGGTACGTCACATTCAGATGCAGGTGGGAAGAGACATAGCTTCCCCGCTTGATGTGGCCGTCCACCGTCAGAATCTCCAGGGAGAACAGGTCCGGGGACAATAGCTTCAGCGTCTTTAAGCCGCTCTCCTCCATGACCTCCTGCCGGGCCACCTGGAGCAGGTCCCGGTTCCCGTCGGCGTGGCCGCCCATCCAGGACCAGGAGTTGTAGAGATTGTGATAGATCATCAGCACCTGCTGCCGGTCGGGGCTCACCACCCAGGCCGAGGCCGTCAGATGGGCCACGGGGTTTCTTGTATAGATATCCTGGCCGCTTTCCAGCCAGGAAAACAGCAGCGCCCGGTCCCGGGCCTCCTGCTCGTTGACCGGGGTGTAGGCGGCAATCTGCTCGGCGATGGTCATTTAGTTCTCCTTATGTTCCAGCTTCTTTTTCCTGCCGTCGGGGCCGATGATGTAGGTGTTTTCCAACTGGCCCACCAGGTTGGCTTTCACGGAATCGATGTAGATTCTTCTGAGTTGATCCCGTTCCGCCAGCTCCTCCGGAGTCAAATCCTGGGTCTTGGCTTTTTTGGCAAGGACGTTGATCCTCGCGATGACTTCGTTCATATTCATAACCGTTTCCTCACACATAGCGGTGGATGACCACCGAAATTCTGTCCTTTTTCGTCTTGCCGTTCACGGCGGCCAGCTTCAGCTTTCCCAGGCCCCGGACGGAGATCTTCTGCCCCGGGGACACGGGCTTGTCCGGCTTTTCGCAGGGAAGGCCATCGATGGCCGCCTTCCCGGCGGTAACATACTGGGCCGCCAGGCTCCGGCCGATGCGAAAGCCCGAGGAGATGACGCTGTCCAGCCGCAGGGAGGCCAGGGTATCCCGCAGCTCCCGGATTTCCGGCTCGGGGATGCAGGCGTCCTTCAAGGCGATCCGCTCCATATGGAGCTTCGTCCGCCCCGCCGAGGTGAAGTTCTGCAAAATATAGGGGGCAATCTCCGCCGTGACGAAAAAGTCGCACTGCCCGGTGCCCACGCAGATATCCCCCACAGTCTCCCGGGCGATGCCCGCCCCCATCAGAGCCCCGAGAAAATCCCGGTGGCTGGGGCTGTCCCCCTGGAAGAAGGCGGCCCGCAGGCAGACGCAGGGGCCCTCCTCCTCCCACAGGGCGTCCTCCTGCAAATATTCCGGGAGGTATACGAGCATTTTCCGTTCCGCCTCGGCATAGCCGCCGAAGGCATGGAGCCCCTCCGGCTGTCCGAAGAGGAATCTGGCCATTTCCAGCTCCCGGGGGGAGAGAAAACAGGTGCTGGATGGAATGTTTTTTCGCATCCCGGCGTTTATCTTGTCCCAGAGCTTGGCCAGCAGCAGCCGGTCCTCGGAGCTCTGGGCGATTTTTTCAATGGAATTCCGGTCCATAATGATCACCGGAAATCATTATAGCACATCTTTGGGCCGGTGAAAAGAAGTTTTTCTTGTACCCTGGGGACCAATGGAGTATAATGGAGAAAAACGGGAAAGGAAACGACACTATGACCATTGGGATCATCGGCGGCGGGGCCTCGGGAATGGCGGCGGCCCTGGCTGCGGCGGAGGGGCGGGAGCCCCAAGTTGTCCTTTTGGAGCGGCAGGCCCGGGTGGGCCGGAAGCTCCAGGCCACCGGCAACGGCCGCTGCAATTTGACGAATCTCCACGCCGGCCAGGGGGGCTACCAGGGGGAGGACCCGGACTTCTGCCGGTATGCCCTGGAGGCCTTCGGCCCGGAGGCAGCCCTGGAATGGTTCCGGGGGCTGGGGCTCTACACCGTGGCGGAGGACAGCGGCCGGGTTTACCCCTACTCCGACCAGGCCGGTTCCGTGGTGGACGTTCTGCGCTTTGCCCTGGAGCAGCCGAACATCACCCTCCGGCTGGGCACGGAGGTGGAAAAAATCAAAAAGACCGGGGAAGGGTTTCTGGTGTCCGCCGCCGGGGAGACCTTCTGCTTTGACAAGCTCATCGTCGCCTGCGGCGGACTTGCCGGGACCAAGCTGGGAGGCTCCATGTCCGGCTATAAGCTGCTGCGTTCTCTGGGCCACCGGTGCACCCGGCTCCGCCCGGCCCTGGTTCAGGTGAAAACCGACTGGCCCGGGATTTCGGCCCTGAAGGGCGTTCGGGCCAACTGCCGCGCCCAGATTCTCCGGGACGGGGAGATTTTCAGCCAGAGCCAGGGGGAGCTGCAATTCACGGAATTCGGCCTGTCGGGCCCGGTGATGTTCGAAATCTCCCGGGATGTCTGCCAGGGCGGGGGAAACTGGTCCTGCCACCTGGATTTTCTGCCGGAACTGGCGGAGGAGACGGTGAAGGCCGAGCTGTTCCGGCGGAAAACCACAGCACTTCCCGCCGGAGAGCTGTTTACGGGAATTCTCCACAACCGGCTGGGCCGGGTGCTGACCCAGGCGGCGGGAGCGGCGCTGGGCGGGCCCATAGCGGCCCTCTCCGGGGAGACCCTCTCCCGGGCGGCGGCGCTGAGCAAGGGCTTTGAGGTGCCGCTGACAGAGCCGCTGGGCATGGACGCCGCCCAGGTCACGGCGGGGGGCATCCTCACCTCGGAATTTGACGAGACCACCATGGAAAGCCGCCTGGTTCCGGGGCTCTATGCCTGCGGCGAGGTGCTGGACATCGACGGCGCCTGCGGCGGCTACAATCTGCAATGGGCCTGGAGTTCCGGCAGACTGGCGGGCTTAAGCGCCGGGAGGGAGGACGTATGATTCGACTGCGAGACATTGCCCTGCCGCCGGAGCACAGCCCCGGCCAGCTGAAGGCCGAGGCGGCGAAGCTGCTGCGCCTCCCCGAGGCCCGGATCAAACAGCTGAAAATTGTCCGCCGGAGCGTGGACGCCCGGAAAAAACCGGAGGTCAAATTTATCTATACCGTGGACGTTGCCGTGGAGGGCAGCGAGACGAAAATTTTAAAGCACTGCGGAAGTAAGCGGACCGCCCCGGCCCCCGGGACGGCCTATGTCCCGCCGAAGCCGGATGCTCTGCCGGAGCAGCGGCCGGTGGTCGTCGGTTTCGGCCCCGCCGGGATGTTCGCGGCCCTGGTTCTGGCCCTGGCTGGATGGAAGCCGCTGGTTTTGGAGCGGGGAGAGGACGCCCAAACCCGCCATGAGAAGGTGGAGACCTTCTTTGCCAAAGGCCAGCTGGACCCGTCCAGCAACGTCCAGTTCGGCGAGGGCGGCGCCGGGACCTTTTCCGACGGCAAGCTGAACACCGGGGTGAACAATCCCCGCATCGGCTGGATTTTGGAGCAGTTTGTGGCCGCGGGAGCCCGGGAGGACATTCTCTACGACGCCAAGCCCCACGTGGGCACCGATGTGCTGCTGACTGTGGTCCAGAACATCCGCAAGCGCATCCAATCCCTGGGGGGAGAGATCCGCTTCCGCACCCAGGTCACCGGGCTTTGCACGGAAAAGGGGCGGCTCACGGGTCTGAAAACGGCGGCGGGGGAGGAAATTCCCTGCACCACGGCGATTTTGGCCATCGGCCACAGCGCCCGGGATACCTTTGAAATGCTGGAAGCGGCGGGCCTTGCCATGGAGCCGAAGCCCTTTGCCATGGGTGTGCGGATTGAGCAGAAGCAGAGCGCGATCAACCTTTCACAGTACGGCAGGGAAAATCCGGCCCTGCCCCCGGCGGATTACAAGCTGGTGGAGCATTTTGAGGATGCCACGGCCTATACCTTCTGTATGTGCCCCGGGGGCTATGTGGTGGCCGCCGCCTCTGAGGCGGGACGGGTGGTGACCAACGGCATGAGCTATGCCGACCGGGACGGGGAGAACGCCAACGCGGCCCTGCTGGTGACGGTGAATCCCACATCGTTTCCCTACGAAGGCCCCCTGGGGGGCATGCGCTGGCAGCGGGAAATCGAGGAGGCGGCCTACCGGGTCAGCGGCAGCTATTGCGCCCCGGCCCAGAGGGTGGAGGACTTCCTCGCCGGACGGCCGAGCTTGGGCCCCGGCGGCGTAAAGCCCACCTACCGGCCGGGGGTCGCCTGGTGTGACCTGCACAGGGTCCTGCCGGAGACCATTGCAAGGACGATCGCCGCCGCCCTTCCCCGGATGGACGGGAAGCTCCCGGGCTTTGCCGCGCCGGACGCGGTGCTCACCGCCCCGGAGACCCGGTCCTCCTCGCCGGTGCGGCTGAACCGGGACGAGAGCCGTCAGTCCTCCATCCCGGGGCTCTACCCCGCCGGGGAGGGGGCGGGCTATGCCGGAGGCATCATGTCCGCGGCCATCGACGGAATTCTCACCGCCGAGGCCATTTTATACGGATATTTAACAAGAAACTTTTATTCGCAGAATGGAAGTTTCTGATAGGAAGATCATAATGAGATGGCAGCGTCACCAGACGCTGCCGGGCCCAATAAAGTTGAA
The DNA here is from genome assembly GCA_002362145.1 of Clostridiales bacterium UBA3277. Taxonomy (GTDB): domain Bacteria; phylum Bacillota; class Clostridia; order Oscillospirales; family Oscillospiraceae; genus Faecousia. The sequence goes on along the minus strand of DETX01000089.1, from coordinate 439 downwards.
TAATTTTATTGGGTTTTCGTATTAGGAGGCAGCTATGGAAGATAAAAAGATCAACAAGTCCCTTCGAAGGAAGTTTTCCCCCCTGGGCTGGATTGTCATTCTCTACTACGGCATTATGAACCTGCTGGTGATGCTGGTGATGTTCGCGGCCATGGCCGGGCAGTACCTCCGGGGCTATGCCGCCGGGGACTATGGGGTGGTGCCGGATTATAATGCCCTGATGGACAACGGCTGGGGCTATATTTTGTCCATTGCCGTGGGCGCCACCGTCCTCTGGGCCTGGAAGGGGAGCGGCTTCTTCCGGGAAGAGGTGTTCCACCGGGAAAAGCCCATGAAAGCCGGGGCGTTTTTCGCCCTGCTGCTTTTGACCCTGGGGGCCCAGTCCCTCAATGACATTTGGGTGATGGGCCTGGAGGCGGTGATGAACCGGTTTGGCCGC
>DETX01000073.1 GCA_002362145.1 Clostridiales bacterium UBA3277 | reverse complement strand
CCATGGAGGCCCTGAGCTATAACCAGACCACCCGGGACTGGCGGGTCCACAACGGCATCGACCTTGCCGCGGAGACGGGGGCGGAGGTGAAGGCCGCCGCTGACGGCCAGGTCACCGCCGTCTATGAGGACGACAGCCTGGGCACCACGGTGGAAATCAGCCACGTGGGGGGATATGTGACCCGGTATTGCAGCCTGTCTGAGGATCTGGCCGTGAAGGCTGGGGACCAGGTGACCCTGGGGCAGACCATCGGCTTCGCCGGGGACACCGCCCTGGTGGAGACGGCCATGGGAAGCCATGTCCATTTCAGCGTGACCTGCCAGGGGGAGCCCATGGACCCCCAGGAATTCATCCAATTGGGCCAGTAAAATTTCTTCCTTTTCCTCCTTTTGAAATGCCCGGCTTCCGATCCTTCGGAAGCCGGGCAAATATTTTTGGGCTGGAAGTTTCCTTCCAGCCCAAGTTTCTTATTCTCCGTAGCCCATGGGGTTTTTGGACTGCCAGTTCCAGGAGTCCCGGCACATATCCACCAGGTCCTTCTCGGCCTTCCAGCCCAGGATTTTCTCGCTCTTGGCGGGGTCTGCGTAGCAGGTGGGCAGGTCGCCGGGACGGCGGTCCACAATCTGATAGGGGACCTTCACGCCGTTGGCCTGCTCAAAGGCCTTGACCATGTCCAGCACGCTGTAGCCGTGGCCGGTGCCCAGGTTGAACACCTCGCAGCCCTGGTTCTCCACGGCGTAACGGATGGCGGCCACGTGGCCCTTGGCCAGGTCCACCACGTGGATGTAATCCCGGACGCCGGTGCCGTCGGGGGTGGGGTAGTCGTTGCCGAATACGCTCAGCTTCTCCCGGCGGCCGATGGCCACCTGGGTGATGTAGGGCATCAGGTTGTTGGGAATGCCCCGGGGGTCCTCGCCGATCTGGCCGCTCTCGTGGGCGCCGATGGGGTTAAAGTAGCGCAGCAGCACCACGCTCCAGCCCTTGTCCGCGAAGGCCATGCCGGAGAGAATCTGCTCCGTCATGTACTTGGTCCAGCCGTAGGGGTTGGTGCAGCCGCCGGTGCGGCTGGTCTCCCGCAGGGGCATCTCGTTGTCCCCGGAGTAGACGGTGGCGGAGGAGGAGAAGATGATCCTCTGGCAGCCGGCCTCCTTCATGACCTTGGTCAGCACCAGGGTGGAGTTGAGGTTGTTGTCATAGTACCGCCAGGGCTGGGCAACGCTCTCGCCCACGGCCTTGAGGCCGGCGAAGTGAATGACGGCGGAAATTTCATTTTCGGCGAAGATTTTCCGGAGCAGCGCCTCGTCCCGGACGTCGCCCTCGTAGAATTTCAGGGTTTTGCCGGTGAGGGCCTGGACCCGATCCAGACTCTTGGGGTTGGAATTGCAGAGGTTGTCCACAACCACCACGCCGTAGCCGCAATTGAGCAGCTCCAGGCAGGTGTGGGAGCCGATATAACCGGCGCCGCCGGTGACCAGAATGTTCATGGGGATATCCTCCTTATGTGAAAAGGTTTCAAAGCAGGGAGCACCCCTGTTTTGATTTCAGTATACCACGCCGGGGCGGTGCTTTCAATCCCAAGTTTTTGCTTTTTGCTGGGGAGTTCTTGCCATTTCCTAGTTTTTTTGGGTTCCATTTTCGGAAAGCTGTGCTATAATGAGATGAGAAACAGACACAAAGGAGAGATCGCCCCATGAACCAGGAATTTTTCCATACCCTGCTGGATTCCATGTCGGTGTCCGGCCATGAGATCCCCCTGCAAAAGAAGATCATCGCCGAGATGAACCCCCACTGCGATGAGATCCGCACGGACTACACCGGCAACGTGATCAGCATTTTAAACCCCGACGCCCCCTTCAAGGTGATGCTGGCGGCCCACATCGACGAGATCGGCCTGGTGGTCACCCATATCCAGGAGAACGGCCTGCTGCGGGTGGGCAAGGCCGGAGGCGTCCGCCCCATGACCTATCCCGGCCACCAGGTGACAATCCACGGGGAAAACGGGAGCGTCTGCGGCGTGGTGGCCTATGACGCCGAGATGCCCAAAAAAGAGCTGAAGGTTACGGATCTGTGCGTGGACATCGGCGCGAAAACCGCCGAGGAAGCGAAAAAGTATGTTCAGCCCGGGGACCCGGTCCATCCCAACGTCCATCCCCAGCAGATGCCCTGCAACTTCTTCACCGCCCGGGGCATCGACGACCGGGGCTGCGCCTACATCATTCTGGAAGCCCTGAAGCGGGCCAGGGCCCGGGGCTGTGACATCGGCGTCTACGCCGTCACCACCGTGGGGGAGGAGACCACCGGCCGGGGGGCCTACTGGTGCGGCAGCCGTGTCCGGCCTGACGTGGCCATTGCCGTGGACGTGACCTTCGCCTCCGACGCCCCCGGACAGGACCCCAAGACCTCCGGAGACGTGCGTCTGGGCGGTGGCCCGGTGCTGTGCAACAGCTCCATCGGCAGCCGGAAACTGAACGCCCTTCTGAAAAGCCTGGCGGCGGAAAAGAACATCCCCTTCCAGGTGGAGACCTATATGGGGGATACCTGCACTGACGCCGACCAGCTTCACCGCACCGGCGACGGCGTGGTCACGGCTCTGGTATCCCTGCCCCTGCGCTATATGCACTGCCCCAGCGAGGTGTGCAGCCTGGACGATGTGGAAAACTCCGTGGCCCTGCTGACGGAGCTACTGTGCGCCATCGGCCCCGACACGGATCTTGATCCCTTTCACGACTGATTTAAGGAGGAAGAAAGTATGACTTACCAAGAAGTTCTGGCCGCTGCCAGAGAATGCCTCAAGCCCAACTGCCTGGCCTGCCCCGCCTGCAACGGCAAGGCCTGCGGCAGCCACATCCCCGGCCCCGGCGCCAAGGGCGTGGGAGACACCGCCATCCGCAACTATGACGCCTGGCAGTCCGTCCGGGTGAATATGGACACCATCTGCCCCGCCGGTCCCGCCGACACCTCTCTGGAGCTCTTCGGAAAGCAGTTCCGCTATCCCTTCTTTGCCGGCCCCGTGGGCGCTGTGACCCTCCACTACAGCGACAAGTACGACGACATGGCCTACAATGACATCCTGGTCCGCTCCTGCGCCCGGAACGGCATCGCCGCCTTCACCGGCGACGGAGCCAACCCCAAGGTCATGCAGGTGGCCTGCCAGGCCATCGCCGGGGAGCAGGGCCTGGCCATTCCCACGGTGAAGCCCTGGAATCTGGACACCATCCGGGAGAAAATGGACCTTTGCAAGGCCTCCGGCTGCTTTGCCGTGGCCATGGACATCGACGCCGCGGGCCTGCCCTTCCTCAAGAACATCGTCCCTCCCGCGGGCAGCAAGACTGTGGAGGAGCTGGCGGAGATTGCCCGGATGGCTGGGGTGCCCTTCATCGTCAAGGGCATCATGACCCCCGCCGGGGCCAGAAAGGCCCAGGCTGCCGGTGCCGCCGGCATCGTGGTCAGCAACCACGGCGGCCGGGTGCTGGACCAGTGCCCCGCCACGGCGGAGGTCCTGCCGGAGATCGTGGAGGCGCTGCGGGGCAGCGGTGTGAAGATTTTCGTAGACGGCGGCATCCGCACCGGTGTGGACGTGTTCAAGGCCCTGGCCATGGGCGCGGACGCGGCGCTCATCTGCCGTCCCTTCGTCCCGGCGGTCTACGGCGGCGCGGAAGAGGGCGTCCGGCTCCTCATCGAAAAGGTGGGCTCCGAGCTCCAGGACGCCATGGCCATGTGCGGCGCCAAGACCCTGGCGGACATCACCCGGGACATGATCCGGCTGTAAGCAGACCGATTGGAAAAGCAGCTTTTGTTAAAGAGAATCCACCCCGAACTCTTTGGTTCGGGGCGGGTTTTTAAGGCAGCACCGCATAATGGGGCAAGGATTTTCGGCGAGAGATTTTGTTCCAAGCGAAAGTGTGGAAAACGTGGAAATACTGGATGTATTCCCCATTTTTCACACTGCACGATTGGGGCAAAAGATCCGTCGAAAACCGCTGCTCCCATTGTGCGGTGTTGCCTTAAGGTTCAACTTTGAATACAGGACAAAAAACGCCCTTCTCCCGGCCTTTTTGGCGGGGCGGCAACGAGGCCCCGGCGGACCATGGCCTCGTTGATGCCGCCGAAGAGAATGTGGTACAGCTCGTTGGCAACCTCCTTTTTGGGGGCGCCGTGGCGGAGGGCGGTGAGGGGGAGCGTCTCCACGGCCTTCTTCAGGGCGGCCTCCACAGGAGCGCATAGGCAGTCCTCCACCAGGGCGCCAATGGCCGCTATGGCGGCCTGGTCTGCCTGGGAGAATACGGGCACGGCAATTTTCCCCGCCCGGGCATAGCCGAAGAGCTCCAAAAGGGCCAGACAGTCCCCGCCGCAGCCCTCGCCCCGGAGAAGCGCCCGGGCCCCGTCCAGCAGGACGTCCCGCTCCCGGCCCCGGGGGAGCCGGTCCAGCAGCGTCCCGGCCTGCCGGAACCGCTCCGGCAGGGGCCCCTGCTCCCGGAGGCGGAAGCAGCGGTAGAGATCGAACCGGTCCCCGTCCCCGTCGCCGAAGGATTCCAGGGAGGTCTCCCCGTCGGTGAACCGGTTATAGGAGCACAAAAGCCCGTCGGAGAAGGCGGAGAGGGCGTCGTCCTCCTGATAGATGGCAGAGAGGTAGTTAAGGCCCGAGGGGTGGTCCCGGGCCACGGCCACCGCCTCCCGCCTTTGAAGGGCGTCGAAGAAGCCGCCGTCCAGGATCATGCCGCAGAGAATGTGGTACAGGTTTCTGCGGGGATCAAAGCCGTTTTCGACGGCCCGGGCGGCGGCCCAAAGGGCCTTCCGAATCTCCCACAGCCGGTCTGCCAGGGGCGCGGTGGCTCGGGAGAAAAACGCCTCCAGGGCAGGCACGTCCTCCCGGAGGAAAACCGGGGTGTCATAGGAAAGATACCCCTGCTCCTCCCGCAGGGCCCCGGCGGCAATGAGCCGCTCCACCCCGCTGCCAAATTCCCGCCGCAGACCATCGGCAGGGCAGCCCAGGGGCGGGAACTCCGCCACCCGGGACAGTACGGCGTCCGCCGAGGCGTTTAAGACGCGCCTGGGGTTGGTGGGATTTTCCGCCTCCCGGTCCAGGTCGAAGTTTTCAAAGAGAAAACAGGTAAACTTCCGCATGTTTCTTCCTTTCCGGGAAAAGGGGGCTTTACCCCAATTCCCGCTTCTGGTAGAACCGGATGGACAGCAGCCAGGACAGGGCGTAGACGACCAGGGATACCGCCGTAATAAGCCCCAGAATCAGACTGCCATTGGGGGTCGGCAGGAAGGCGGCGCCGAAGAGGTCCTGCGTAGAGAGGATGGGCAGAGCGCCGAAGAAGCATCCCATGCAAACCATGGAGATCAGTCTGGCCCGGCCGGCTCCGAACTTAAACAGGCAGGGCAGGGTGAGCGCTTCCTGGACAGCCCCCAGGCTTACCCCGGCTGCCAGGAAGGCTTCCAGCTCGCCCCAGGAAAAATATCCGGCAAAATGCATCCGAAGGCACTGGCCGAGGAGCAGCAGAAGCGACGACGGCAGAAACACCAGAATGCCGATGAGATACTTTCCGCTGACCACCTGGGCCCGGGTGCAGGGGAGGCTGTCGCAGTACTGGACCCATTTGCTGTTCTCGTCCAGGGTGATCAGGCTGAAGGAGATGGCGCAGATCAGCAGCAGGGGGTAGAAGGTGATAAACAGGTTGTTGCTGTGCCCCCAAATGGAGAGCGCGGCAAACAGCAGAATCAACACACCGTACAGCTTGAAATTTTTGGTGATCTGGTAAAAATCCTTTAAAAGCAGTCCCTTCATTTAATTTGCCTCCTTTGCCATGCAGACGAAGAGCTCCTCGATGCCGATGGGCCCCAGGGCCAGCCCCGGCGCGGCGTCCCGGCGGACCAGGGCCTGGCAGCCGTAGTCTGTGACCTTCCGATAGAGCACCGCCTCCCGCGAAAGGGCGTTAAGAGCCTCCCGGGAGCCCCGGAAAATGCCGTATTCCTCCAGCAGCCGGTCCTTTTCCTCCATGAGCAGCAGCTGTCCCTTGTGGAGGAAGGCGATGTAGTCGCAGAGCTTTTCCAAATCGCTGACGATGTGGGAGGAGATGAGCACCGCGTGATCTTCGTCCCGGGTGAAGTCCTCCAAAATATCCACTACCTCATCCCGGGCCACCGGGTCCAGGCCGTTGGTGGGTTCATCCAGCAGCAGAAGCCTGGGGTGGTGGGACAGGGCCGCGGCGATGCCCAGTTTCATTTTCATGCCCCGGGAGAAGCTGCTGAAAGCCTTCTTTCCCGGGATGTCCAGCCGTTTGAGATAGCTCCGGTAGGCCGTTTCGTCCCAGTTTTTGAAGATGCCCGCCATAACCCGGCCCACCTGATCGGTGTTCAGGCAGGCGGGGATGCCCACCTCGTCCAAAACCACGCCGATGTCCTGCTTTTGGAGTTTTTCCTGGCCCAGGACCCGGATGCTGCCGCTGTCCCGGCGGATCATCTCCAAAATCAGCTTGATGGTGGTGCTCTTTCCGGCGCCGTTTTCTCCGATCAGCCCCAGGATGCAGCCCGAGGGCAGAGTCAGGTCGATGGGGCCCAGGGTGAAGCTCCCACGGCGTTTTGTAAGACCCTGAATTTCCAATGCGTTCATGTCCGTTCCTCCAAACTAAAGCGGACCATGTCCAAAATCTCCCCGCCGCTTAAATTGCAGGAGGCGGCAAGCTGGACGATGGCGTCGATGTGTCCTTCGATTTTCTTGAGATTTTCCTCCCGGAGAAGCTCCGTGTTTTTGGGGGCCACGAAGCAGCCCTTCCCGGCTACGGTGTAGAGAAAGCCGTCCTTTTCCAGCTCGTCGTAGGCCCGCTTGGTGGTGACGAAGCTGATGCGAAGGTCCTTGGCCAGGCCCCGTATGGAGGGGAGCATCTCATGGGGCTGTAGGCTCCCGTTAATGATCTGGTTTTTTAACTGGGTGTAAATCTGATCGTAGATGGGGGTTCCGGTTTTGTTGTCGATGAGTACCTGCATCTGACCACCTCACTGTATCAACTGTATAGGTTGATTATATACAGCCGATACAGCTTTGTCAAGAGGGAACGAAAGATTTTTTCGGAGACGAAACACCGACGCCGGGGTGTGTTCCCGGCGCCGGTTTGCCTTATTCGGTTAGATCCTCCATGCGGAGGGTATCGACATGCCTGCCCGCCACCTGGAAGGCGCAGCTGCACTCCTTTAGCGCCCGGGCGAATTCCTGTTCCGTGGATACCCGGCGGGGCAGATAGATCCCGGCCCGGCCGATCCGGGGATCGGCGCAGTCGTGGATATCGCCGCCGCTGGTGAGCAGGAAGTCCCCGGTCTGGGAGAGGGTCAGCGCCAGCTGGTTTTCATTCGGATAGTTGCAGGCGTTGTAGACTTCCAGGCCGTCCACCAGATCCATGCGGGTGGCGGAATCCATCTGGATGTAGTAGCGCTTCCGGTAGGGGTGGGCGTGAATGGCGACGCCTCCGGCGGCGTGGACCCGGGCCACGAATTCGTCCACGGGGATGTCCGGAATGTCGGGGTTAGAGAGGAGGAAGTCCAGGCCGATGCCGTAGATGAGCATCTCCTTTCCGCCGCCGTACTGATGCTCAAAGCCGAAGATCACGTCAAAATCCAGGGCGTCCCCGGCCCGCTTGCCGTCCAGGTAGGCGTCGTAGTAGCCCTGCATCCGCTCCTTCCAGGGCAGATTCCGGTCCACGGCGGTGTTTCCAAAGATGAAGTGGTCCGTCAGCACCAGTCCCGCGTAGCCTGCGGCGGCATAGGCACGGACCATCTCGGCGGCGGTGCTGAAGGCGCAGAGACTCCCCTGGCGGCTGTGGCAGTGGGTTTCGTAGAGATATTCCATGAAAAATTCCTCCGAATCTCAGCTCTGCCCGGAAAACAGGGCGTCATAGTCGTAATTTCGAAAAAAGGCATCTACGCTGTCCCAATGGCTCCGGCTGGACTGGCTGGTCAGCCGCCCCTCTTCCGCGGCGATTTTCTTGAGAAGAAGGGCGTTGATTTCGCCGCTGTAGTGGGAGATGTCCTTGTAGTGATTCAGATCCGTGGTCAGCGTAAAGTCCGAAAAGAAGGAATAGAGCCGCACATTTTCCTGGGAGAGCAGAAGCTCGCTTGCCTGCCGGTAGGCCTCCATCTGCTGGTCAAAGCGCCCGGTTCTCAGAAGCCGGTCCCATTTGAGGACGCTGTGGGGGGTGAAAAAGCACAAAAAGGTCACATCCGGGTGTTCCCGGGCCAGGCTGAGAAGGGTGTCCTCCAGGCTTTTTTCCAGCGCCTGCCGCTGCTCGTCGGTATAGGGCGCCTGACGGCCCAGGTCGTCGTCCCGGGAGTAGGTGTCCAGCACCGCCTGGGGGCTGTAGGTATACGCCTCGCTCCAGCGGCCGTAGCTGTCAAAACCTGTGGTCCGGCCGCCCTGGCGGGTATAGTCCAGCACCCGGAGGGTGTGGTCCACCAGAATCTCCTTGTTGAGCAGGTATGAGACGTCGTTGAAGGGGTTGTCGTCATAGAGATAAGCTGGATAGTCTCCGTCGGCCTGGATCAGGGATCGGTCCGGCAGGACGTGCCAGGCGTCCAGGCCCAGCAGAACCAGGGAACACCGGGGATTGCTTGTCAGCGCCCGGCGGAGCTCCTGCCCCAGCTCCTCCAGGGTCCCTCCGGAGAGGGAGACCTTCACGCTGCTGACGCCGAAGAGCGCGTCAAATTCCGAGGCCCTGAAGTTCTCCGTCATGGAGGTGCCGGTGATGAGGGCGTCGTAGGAGAAGCTGCGCAGGATGCCGTCATTTTGATAGCGCTGGTTGTCGATGGGATATTGGAGGCCATCCAGGGGCGGATGGTAGTGGAAGAAGGGATCGATCAGGGCCGTGGCCCCGGCGCACAGCAAAAGAATGCCCAAAGCAAGACCCAGGGTCAGGAGGCACCAGCGCTTGGCCTGTTTCGCTGTCTGGGGGGAGGCGTCGGCTGTATGTAGCTCGGTCATGAAAAAACTCCTTTAAAGGGGCAGCGTCGTTAGACGGTGCCTTCTCAATAAAAATAAAGAGAAGTAGTATTAGAAATTAAAATACAGGAAGGTGCTGACCCCGGAGAAGGACAGAACGCACAGCCCCAGCAGCAGCCCCGTGGCGGCCAGATTCTGCCACCGGGGCCGGAAGCTCTGCATATGCTCCCAGGCATTCCGGGGCACCGCCGCCAGGGCCAGGCCTCCAAAATAGACGAGGCTCAGCAGAACCCCTGGCAGGCTCAGCAGGCCCCCCAGAAGGGGCAGCCCGCCGAGAAGCCGGATTTCCGGCGTCAAAAAGGCGTTTACAAGCTCCGCTTGGACGGGGCCAAAATCAAAGCGGAAGAGCGCTGCGTACATGGCCCCGGCGTCCGCCACGCTGTCCGCCCGGAACAGGACCCAGCTCAGGTTCAGCAGGCAGAAGGTCAGCGCCCAGGAGAGGAGCTTCGGCAGCTTTGGCAGCCGTCCCTTTCCCATCCGCTCCAAAACGGACATCACGCCGTGGGCCAGGCCCCACAGGAGGAAGGTGTCGTTGGCCCCGTGCCAGATTCCGCTGGCGAGAAACACGATGAGAACATTGCGGTAGGTCCGCGCCGTCCCCCTCCGGCTGCCGCCCAGGGGGATGTAGATGTACTTGGTCAAAAAGCGGGTGAGGGTGATGTGCCACCGCTTCCAGAATTCCGTGATGGAGTGGGATTTGTAGGGGGAGCGGAAATTTTCCGGCAGGTCGATGTTCATCATCTTCCCCAGGCCCACGGCCATGTCGCTGTAGCCGCTGAAATCGAAGTAGATCTGGAAGGTATAGGCCAGGGTCACGAGAAGGGCGTTGGTGGTGTCCAGGGCGGCAATGTCCCGGTAGCCCCAGCTCACCGCCCGGCCGAAGGTATCCGCGATGAGGACCTTTTTGGAAAGGCCCAGAACGAAGAGGTACAGCCCCCGGGAGAAATTCTCCCAGTCAAAGCGCTTTCTGGCAGGGTCCAGGAACTGGGGGATGAGCTCGTCGTGGGTGACGATGGGCCCGGCCACAAGCTGGGGGAAGTAGGAGACGAAGCTGGCATACAGAAGGAAGGGATACCGCCGCACCTCGCCCCGGTAGGAATCCACCACGTAGGAAATCTGCTGGAAGGTAAAAAAGCTGATGCCCAGGGGCAGCACGATGGTCCGCAGGGTCAGCTGGGTGCCGAAAAGCCCATTTACATGGGAGAGGAAGAAGTTAAAGTATTTGTAATAGAACAGAATTCCGAGATTCAGGAGCACCGCCAGGATAAGCTCCGCCTTCCGCAGCCCCGGGGCCCTGGTTTTTCCCATGGCCATGGTGAACAGATAGTTGATCAGGATGGAGCAGACCATAATGGCCAGGTAGCCCACATGGAAGTAGCCGTAGAACCACAGGTTCATCAAAAGCAGAAAAACCTGGGAAAGGCCCTCCCGATGGCAGTGGTTGAGCCCAAAGTAGCCGATGAGGCACAGCGGGAAAAAGAACAGAATGAAGATATAGGAATTAAAAAGCACGGCTTGACCTCCTTGATCGGATACCATGGTCTATTATATACAAACCTTTTCCGCCGTCAAGCCACCGAAGGCGGAAAAAATCGGAAAAGCCCTATTCCGGGCGCTGCCCGCAGAACAGGAAAACAGGCAAAAGGCGCGACCGAAGTCACGCCTTTTTAATCGGGTGCCGAATGACGGTTTTCCACTTTTCGGGAGGGACCTTTCTGGCGTCAGACATATAAATCTCATGATGCAGCCTGGCAGCGCTGAAATCATTCACATATCCATTTTGCTTCAGATAGCGGTCCATGAGCGCCACGGTCGCCGGTTCCGCATCAAAAGGACCCAGGTGCATGATTTGAACGCACAGTCCCTCGTCCATCGTCAGAAATTCCGCCGGCGAGCAATCCAGCCCTTTCTTTTTGGAAGCCGTTTCCACTGCCCACGCAAAATCTTTTTCGATGATAAAATCCGGCAGACGAATCACGGAAATCCAGTGAAACGCGGCTTTGTTCGTATAGTCTACGCCTTCCACCTGGTCCTGCCACCAAAACCCCTCCAGCGGCGGAACCACATATTGGAAGAATCCCTCTATTTTGTAATCGGTTTTATAGCTCATTTTCAAGGTGTAAGCCACCGCGTATAACACAGAAATTGCCTGCTGATAGGCGCCGCCCGCTTCGTTGGGATCGCCTGTTCCCCGGACGGCGATGTAATTCGCCTTTGGAATCGTCACAATTTCAGGCTTGTTTTTGGGCATATAAAAGGCTTTGTACTCTTTCTTAAAATCAAAGGCCATAATTCCCTCCATAAATTCCCGTGGGCGGACGGATTCCGTTCCATGCCAGCGCGCGTTGAAGGGCTCAGCCGTCGCTGAGCACGAAGTGGCAGAAGCGGAGCATTTCGTACCAGTCGTCGCTGTCGTAGCAGACAACCTTGCCATCCTTCAGCTGGGCGTCGGGGTAAAAGCTCTTGGAATAGGCCAGGGCGTGCTTGAGAAACCGGATCTCCATATGAAAGCGGTCCGGCATGGGGACCTGGCACTCAGGCGCCCTGGCCGCGGCCTCCTCCGCCGCCGCCCGGATGCGCTCTACGGCCTCGTCAGGGTGGATGGACACGACACAGCCGCCCCGGCCCTCGTTGACAGGCACGGTTGTGATGGCGGGAATCAGGCCTTTGGCAAAGGCGCACAGGGCGGCGTCTCCGGTGAGCAGGGCCACGGGCACGCCGTAGTATCCAGCGGTATAGGCGTTTATGAGAAATTCGCTGCAAGGCAGGCCGTTGAGGGTGACCAGGTCGTTCCGGCCGTTCATGGTGTGGCTCAGGGGATTGCCGGGGCAGCCGGCCCAGGCGTGGTAGCCGGTGAAAAACACCGCGTCGTACCGCTCACGGTCCAGGCCGGACATCATGCTCAGGGGGTCCCCGGACCAGCCCCGCAGCAGCCGGACCCTCCGGGGGAGCCCAGCGGGGTCCAGATTCCGGGCGGAATCGTGGGCGTCTTTCACAAGAATTTCTTCGGCTCCGGCGGCCAGGGCCCCTTCACAGGCGGCGGCCACCTCCCGGGTCATCTGGCGCTGCATGGGGCCATAGTCCATGGGGGTGGACCGCTCAGTCTCCGCCCAGGAGACGATGCCGCAGGTGCCTTCTATATCGGCGCTTAGAAAAACTTTCATAGCCATTCTCCTTCAAAAATAGGACCCAACCTGGGTGATGCCCCTGGCCAGATCCTCCCGGTAGTCCGGGTCCCGGGGGTTTAAGCTGTTGATGGTGAAGCCGTTGTCCCCCTCCCAGGCGGTGCTGTGGCAGTAGCGGCCGCCGCCGATGTACATGGCCACGTGGCCCGGGAAGAACAGCAGATCGCCGGGTTTTATGTCCTCCAGGGCGATCTTGTGGATGGGAAATCCCTCCCGGATGTCCGCGTCCCGGTAGATGGCGATGCCGCACAGAAGGTAGGCCATGGAGGTCAGCCCCGAACAGTCGATGCCCTGGGGAGTTTTGCCGCCCCAGCGGTAGTGGGTCCCGGCGTAGGAAAGGGCGGCCTCCACCAGGGCGGCGCGGAGGGTGTCCTCATCCCGGGACATGGGGGCAGAGTAGTACGGAGAAAGAATGGCCCGGGGGACATACCCCTCCCGGCCGTCGGGGAGAAAGACCTTCTGCCAGCCCTTTTCCGCTTCCCCCACAGGGGAAACCAGGGCGCCCCGGGGCAGGGCGGTCAGAATGACCCCCTGGACCCTGGGCTCCGACAGAATGTCGCAGAAATTCTTGCCGCGAACCACTTTCTTGGGGAGTGCCTCCCAGGCATCTGTCTGGGCGTCGCCCAAAAGCAGATCCGTCCCGGAGACGATGCCCTCATAGCGGTAATGGGTCCGGATGCGGTACCAGCCGGGGGCGGGCTCCTCCAGAACTTCCACCGGGAAGCCGCAGAGGGCCTCGTCCTCCAATGTGGCGTTTACCGTGGGTTTTCCCCGCAGGGGGCAGATGGGGGCGGTGACGATGGCTTTCATCCAAGCACCTCATTTCGTAAGGAGTCGTAGACCAGCCGGGAGAGCTGGCCGAGGAAACGGCTCTGCCGGGGGTCGCCCTCCGGGGAGGGCCCGTCCCAGGTGAAAATACCCAGGAAATAGGGTCGCTCCGGCAGCAGAATGATCCCCGCGTCATGGCACAGAAAGTCCAGCCCGCCGGGCTTGTGGTATATGGTGACGGGGTCTGGAATGTAGCGCTGCAAGCCGTCCATATGCCGGACCCGGCCGAGAAAATCGAAGGCCACGGCCCGAAGCGCCTCGTTTAGAATTTCTCCCCGGAAGAGAAGGTCGTAGACCCGGAACTGATCATATGGGGAGGTGTAGTTCTGCCGGCCCTGCCGGGCGGCCTCAAAGTCCAGCATTTTCCGCTGGGCGCAGGTTTTCCTCAGGCCCAGGCCCCGGCAGTAATCGTTGATGCGGTCAAAGCTGAGCAGCCGCAGCACGGCGTTGGTGGCGGTGTTGTCGCTCTCGACAATCATCCAGTACAGCATCTCCCAGAGGCTTGCCCCGTCTCGGCGGTATTCTGTCTCAAAGACCTGGGTGTCCGGGCAGAAGTCACTTTCTTCGATGGGCACGAACTGGGAGAGGGAGAAGGTCCCCTGCAGCACGGCGTCCAGGGCGCAGCAGAGCACCGGGAGCTTGATGGTGGAGGCGGAGACCACCCGGGCCTGTTCGTTTATGGCGGCCAGGGACTGGCCGGAGGCCATGTCTACGCAGTACAAGGAGGACTTCGCCGGGAAGGCTTCCAGAAGCGCCCGGAGTTTGCTTTCCAAATCCGTCATGCTTCGCCCTCCTTTTCCAGGAAAATTGCGCAGCCGTCGGCGTCCAGACGACAGCTTCTTCCCAGAGGCAGGGCCAGGGTGGTTTCGCAGTGGCCGCAGGGCAGGCCCATCACAGCGGGCTTCCCGGCGGGGACGATGAGCTGCCGGAAGATCTCCGGAAGAAGCAGGGTCCGCTCCGGAATCTCCGGCTCACAGTCCGTCCAGGCGCCCAGGAGGATTCCGGCGCAGTCCCGGAATTTCCCGGCGTTGCGCAGCTGGGTCAGCATACTGTCCACGCGGTAGGTTTTCTCCCCGATGTCCTCCAGGAAGAGGAGCTTCCCCCGGGTGTCGATCTCCCAGGGGGTGCCCAGGGAGGCGATCAGCAGGGACAGGTTTCCCCCGCAGAGGGGCCCCCGGGCCCGGCCGGGGACCAGGGTCACAGGCCGCTGCGCCTGAGGATAGCGAAGCTCCCCGGCAAGGCCGCCGAAGAGGGCCTTGCGAAGATACTCCAGAGTGTAGTCATCGGGGTCCGGCTCGGTGGAGGGCATGGGACAGTGATAGGTCTCCAAATCACATTCCTGATTCAGAAAGGTATGGAGGGCGGTGACGTCGGAGTAGCCGCCGAACCACTTGGGGTTGCGGCGGATGGTATCCACATCCAGAAGGGGCTGCAAACGGTGGGCGCCGTAGCCGCCCCGGATGCACCAGATGCCGTCGATGGTGGGGTCGGAAAAAGCGCGGTTTAGATCCTCTGCCCGCTGGGCGTCGGGGGCGGCAAAGTAGCCGTCCCGGTTTTCAAAGCGGCAGGAAGGATAGATCACCGGCTTAAGCCCCAGACGCCGGACCCGCTCCAGGGCGGTTTCCAGCCGGTCCGCAGGCACAGCCGAGGCGGGGGCCACCAGGGCCACCCGGGCCCCGGGGAACAGAGATTTTGGTGTGATCATAAGAGGCCTCCAGGGAATTCTTGCCTTAAACTTGGCGGCGGTAGCCGTCCATCTCTTCCTCGTTTGCCAGAATGAAGTGGCCGGGAAGGATTTCCTGCCACTGCGGCCCATTGCCCGGGCCATAGTGGTGGCAGGAAGGGTCATAGACCAGCAGCTTCTTCTGCCGCTCGGCGATGGGGTCCGGCTGAGGGATGGCGGACAGCAGCGCCCGGGTGTAGGGGTGCAGGGGATGGAGGAAGAGCTCTTCGCTGCCGGTAAGCTCCACGATCTTTCCCTTGTGAATGACGGCGATGCGGTCGCAGATAAAGCGCACCACGCTCAGGTCGTGGGCGATGAACAGATAGGTGAGGTCCCGCTCCTTTTGGAGCCGGGAGAGCAGATTCAGCACCTGGGCCCGGATGGATACGTCCAGGGCGGAGATGGGCTCGTCGGCAATGATGAAGTCCGGCTCCATGATGAGGGCCCGGGCGATGCCGATGCGCTGGCGCTGGCCGCCGGAGAATTCATGGGGGAACCGGCTGGCAAATTCCGGCAGCAGGCCCACATCGGACAGGGCCTTGGCCACCTTTTCCTTCCGCTCCGTCTCGCTCAGGTGCTTATGGCCGGAGGCGTAGAGCCCCTCGCTTACGATGTAGTCCACCTTTGCCCGCTCGTTGAGAGAGGACATGGGGTCCTGGAAGATCATCTGGATGCGCCGGGTCACCTCCCGGTCCAGGGCGGGGGAGATTTTGCCGTTGATCTGCTTCCCGTCGAAGAGAATCCGGCCGCCGGAGGTGGGGTGGATGCGGATGACGGCCCGGCCCAGGGTGGTCTTGCCGGAGCCGGATTCCCCCACCAGACCGAAGGTCTCCCCCTTGTAGATGTCCAGGGACACATGGTCCACGGCGGTGAAGGGATGGCGGCGGGAGCCGAAGGTGACGGATACGTCCTGGATCTG
This sequence comes from Clostridiales bacterium UBA3277, assembly GCA_002362145.1. Lineage (GTDB taxonomy): Bacteria > Bacillota > Clostridia > Oscillospirales > Oscillospiraceae > Faecousia. The sequence goes on along the minus strand of DETX01000073.1, from coordinate 6,217 downwards.
CACCAGTTTCGATTCAATCAAGGCATTTTCCTCCCTTCTCCCGCAGGGCGCGGATATGCTCCGGGGGCTCCACCTTTGGGGCTCTGGGGTCCAGGAGCCAGGTCCGGGCTTTGTGGGTGGGGCTGACGCTGAAGAAGGGCGGCCGCTCCACAAAATCAATTTTCAATGCCTTTGGATTTCTGGGGGCGAAGGCGTCCCCGTGGACCTCATAAAAGAGGTTGGGAGGGGTGCCCTGGATGGCGTACAGGTTTTCACCCTTCACGCCGAGCTGGGGCAGACTGCTCAGCAGCGCCCAGGTGTAGGGGTGCTGGGGGTTGTAGAATACCTCGTCCGTGGTGCCCAGCTCCACAATATCCCCGGCGTACATGACGGCGATGCGGTCGGCCACATTGGCCACCACCCCCAGATCGTGGGTGATGTAGATGGTGGTGAGGTTATACTTTTTCTGCATGGCCTTGATGAGCTCCAGAATCTGGGCCTGAATGGTCACATCCAGAGCGGTGGTGGGCTCGTCGCAGATGAGAATTTTGGGCCGGCAGGCCAGGGCAATGGCGATGACCACCCTCTGACGCATACCGCCGGAAAACTCGTGGGGATACTGCTGATAGCGCCGCTGGGGGTCGTCGATGCCCACATCGGAGAGGACGTCCATGACGGCCTTTTTGGCGGCGGCGCCCCGGAGCCCCTGGTGGAGCTCCACGGCCTCCAGAATCTGCTTGCCGATGGTCTTGAGGGGATTCAGGGAGGTCATGGGGTCCTGGAATACCATGGCGATCTCATGGCCCCGGATTTTCAGCCAATCCTTGTCGGTGCGAAAATCGGCCAGCTCCTGGCCATTGTAGCGGATGGAGCCGGAGGAGATGAAGCCGTTGGCATCCAGCAGCCCCATGGCGGTCTTGACGAATACGGACTTGCCGGAGCCGCTCTCGCCCACAATGGCAATGCTCTCGCCCTGGTAGATATCCAGGCTGACGCCCCGGATGGCGTGGAGCACCTGGCCCCGGAGGGTGAACTTCACATTCAGGTCCCGGAAGGACAAAATCACATTTTCCATAGCCGCTCCTCCTTAACGAACGTGGTTTTTGGGATCGGCGGCGTCGGCGAAGGCGTTGCCGATGATGTAGAAGGAAACGGTGATGACCACCAGCACCGCCACCGGGAAGAAGAGCTGGTAGCGAAGGGCTGGCACGGTCATGAGGGAGCGGCCGGTCTGAATGAGGTTCCCCAGGGAGGGGATGTCCACCGGCAGGCCGATGCCGATGTAGGTGACAAAGACTTCGTTGCCGATGGCGGAGGGGATGGCCAGGGCCATCCGCATGGTGATGACGGACACCAGATAGGGAAGCAGGTTTTTCAGGATGATCCGCCAGGTGGGGATGCCCAGGCATCTTGAGGCCAGGTTGTAGTCCCGGTCCCGGATAATAATGATCTGATTGCGGATGAACCGGGCCATGCCCAGCCAGCCGGTGAGGGACAGGGCGAAGATGATGGTATTGACGCCGGGCTTCATCACATAGGAGATGAGGATGAGCAGCAGGGTCTGGGGAATGTTATCGAGAATGTTGTACAGCTCCGTAAAGAGAAAGTCCAGTTTTCGCACATAGCCCCAGAGAACGCCCATCAGAATACCCACTACCGCCTCCACCAGGGCCACGGAGAAGCCGATGAACAGCGAGGTGCGGGTGCCGGACCAGATCCGGGCCCACAGGTCCTGGCCGATGGAATTGGTGCCGAACCAGAACTCCTCTCCCGGGGGAACGTTGTTCAGGGGCAGGCCCCACTCGTCGTTGTGAATGAGAAGGGGGTCCTTCTGACCAGGGAGGTAGGGCTGGATGAAGGTAAAGGTGAGAACGGCCACCATGACGATCAGGAAAAACACCGCCGCCCGGTTTTGGAAGAAGGCCCGGAGGGTGGAGCGCCAATAGGAGTAGCCGGAGTAGCCGCCCCGCTCGGCGTTTTGAGAATCAAAGCCCGCGAAGGAGAAGGCCTCCTCGTCGGTCATGCTCCGGGAGGACAGGGCCTCGTCCAGCTTTTCGGTGGCCTGTTCACGCCCGGACCGGAAATGTAAATATTTCATCAGCGGGAACCCTCCTTCTTGGCAAGACTGATTCTGGGGTCCATGATGCCCATGAGGATGTCGCCAAAGAGCAGCCCCAGGATGGAGATCACGGCATAGAGAAGGACCAGGGCCTGGACCAGGGTGTTGTCCTGGCGCTTAATGGCGGTGACCAGCAGTCCGCCCATGCCGGGGACGGAGTAGAGGGATTCCACATACAGCGACCCCATCAGGGTAAAGAGAATGGAGTTGGGGATGTACTGGACCATGGGCACAAAGGCGTTGCGGAAGATGTGCCGCCGGGAGATGGCCCCGCTGGGCACGCCCTTGGCCCGGGCCAGGCGGATGTAGTCCTTGTTGGCCTCGTCCACCATGTACCGCCGCAGCCACATGGCGTAGTAGGCGATGTTGCCGATGGACAGGGAGAAGATGGGAAGAATGTAGCTGTGCCAGTTTTCCATGTCAAAGAGCATGGTCAGCCCCAGCACATCCCGGCCCACATGGGTCTGGGAGCCGATGAACTGGATGAGGATGTGGTACACCGCCGCAGGCATTGCCTGAATCAGCACGATGAACACCGTGCCCAGCTTGTCCCCGATTTTCCACCGGGTTCGGGTGCTTCTGGCCATTAAGATGCCCAGGGGCAGTCCCACGGCCATGGAGATTGCCATGGCCGTCAGGCCCATGGCAATGGAGATGGGGGCCTTTTCGGCGATGATGGCGGTGATGGCCACGCCCTTGCGGTAGACGTTGGACTGGCCCAGGTCCCCGTGGAGAAGCTGGCGGTAGAACCGGAACAGCTGCTTGGGCAGAGGGTCAGTCAGACCCAGGGAATTGAGCTTTACCTGGATCTGGGTGGCGGACATCTTATCATAGCTTTCAAAATAACCCTCCACGGGCATCATCCGGAGCAGGGCAAAGAGGATGGTGATAATGAAAAACATGGTGATAAGGGACCGAAGGACACGTTTTGTAATATATTTTGCCATGAAAGTTCCTCCTGTGGGATATCTGAGCCGGTACAACTGCCGCCGGGGAAGCGGCGGCACTGGTATGGGTTCAGAAGGGAAAGAGGGAGGCAGAGAAGTCCCCGGGCGGGGACTTCTCTTGACCTCAAAAATCTTATTCGGACAGCGCTTCCAGCCACTGGGCGTAGGCGGCCTGGTATTCCTCCAGTCCCATGGAGGTGCTGTAGAGGTGCTGACCCTTGTAGCGCTCCCGGGCCACGCCGAAGGAGGCGTACTGGCCCTCAAAGACATTCAGATTGCACATCTGATAGCTCCGGGCGCTGATGTGGATGGGCAGGGCGAAGGCGTGGTCCAGCAGCAGCGCCTCGGCCTCGGCAAAGGCGGCGTACCGGGCGTCCATGTCGTTTGTAATGGCCTTGGCCTTTTCCACCAGCTCCAGATACTCAGCGTAGAGGGCCTTCGTCTGGGGGTCCTCGCTCTTGAAGATGAAGCTGTAGCTGGAGCCCTCGGTAAAGGGATCGGTCCAGGTCTGAGGATCGGCGTAGTCGGCGCCCCAGTTACACTTCATGAAGGCGTATTTGCCGCTGCGGCGGACGGCGCCAAGGAAGCCCGTCTCGGGACCGGCCTGGACGATGACATCGATGTAGTCATTGCCGAGAACGCTCTCCAGATTCTGCTCCACCACCTGGCATTCCTCAGCCCAGTTGGAGGCGGTGGGATTGTAGCACATGAGCATCTTCACGGGGAAGGTGACTCCCTGGGCGGAGAGCTCTTCCATGGCCTTTTCCTTGTAGGCGGCGGCCTTGGCCTCGTCAAAGTTGTCGCCCTCGGTATAGCTCTGGAGCTTGCCGTAGTAGGCGTAGTCCTTCTCGGCGGCGGCAAAGCCCGCGGGGGTGATGGTATTGATCTTCATGGACTGGGGGTCCACCCGGTCGTTGGCGGCCAGGGCGGGCATCCGGTTGAAGCCGGCCAGGATGGACTGGCGGAAGTTCTCGTTGTTGACGGCCTTCTTCCAGTTCTCAGGCTCATATTCCGCGTCGAACTGGGGGTCGAAGTTAAACAGATACCAGTAGGCGTAGGAGGTGTCGGACCGGGTGGGATGGATCTTGGAGGCGGTCTCGGGGTCGGCCATCATGGCCGAGAGCAGGTTGGAGGAGATGCTGGCCTGGTCCAGCTCGCCGGACTGGTACATGGTCACGGCAATGGAGGAGGCCTCGGCGTTGTAGGTGGAGCGGATGGCGTCCAGATACACGTGGTCCTTATCCCAGTAGTTGGGGTTCTTGGTCATCTCCCGCTTCTGCTGGGGCTCATAGGTGGACAGAATGAAGGGGCCGCAGTAGAGCAGGTATTCGTTGCTGGTGCCGAACTTGTCGCCGCAGCTGGCCAGGAAGTCGGCGTTCGTGGGCATATAGGGCCCGAAGGACAGGGTGGACAGGAAGTAGGGGCAGGGGCCGGAAAGGGTGAATTCCAGAGTCTTGTCGTCCAGGGCCTTCACGCCGATGTCCTCCGGGGAGGCCTCGGGAACCTCTTTCAGGACACACTCGTCGCCGTCCTCGTCGATGTAGACAAGGGCGGGATTGCCGTCCGCATCCTTGCCCTCGGTGGCGGTGGGCAGGGCCATCTGATAGGCGGTCCAGGCATAGTAATCGTCGGCCCCGGCGATGGTGCTCAGGGCATACTGGGAATCGGAGGCGTTGTTGGCGTCGCAGACGTAGCGGATGGAGGTGACGAAGTCCTCGGCGGTGACGGGGGCCACCACATTGCCGTCCTTATCGCTCCAGTTGATGCCGTCGCGGAGGTGGAAGGTCCAGACGCTGGCATCGTCATTATGCTCCCAGCTTTCCGCCAGGGAGGGCTGAATGTGGCCGTAGGCGTCATATTCCACCAGGCAGTCCTGCACGTTGGCAGCCACGGACATTTCGTTGGACTGGGTGGTGATCAGGTAGTTTAAGGTGGTGAGCTCGGAGGCATAGAGGGTCCGATACACGGCGTCCTCGGTGACTGCGGCGGGGGCCTCGGTGGAGACGGGGGCGGCGGTGGTTTCGGAGGCGCCGCCGCCAGAGCAGGCAGCCAGGGACATAACCATGGTCAATGCCAAAACCAGGGCCAGCAGTTGATGCGTTCGTTTCATAGAATCATTCCTTTCACTTTTTTGCGGGGAAGGCCCCGGAAACCGGGGCAATCTATAAAATGGCCGGAGCCAGATCATAGGCATTGCCAGAGGGGAAAATGCAGGATGGACAGGGTCCAATTTCAAAATCACGGCAGTTTTTTGCGATCCGCCGATTGAGAAGGCGGAGGGGGCCGGGGAAAAATCCGGGCAGAAAATCCCATGTATTGAAAAAATCCAGCGGAAAACCCAGATTTTTCCACAAAAACCGGAGGGAAAATAATAAGGCGCTTTTCCGCATACGCGGAAAAGCGCCGCAGCTTTCTGAATGAATTGTACCACGGATACGGACATCTGTCAATACAGGCGGTACGTCTTTCCCGGGGGAATCTGCCTTTTTGAAGCGTTTTTCCCAAAAGGCCGTCCGCCGGAGGCCCTTTCCCGGAATGGAGAAGGCTTCCATAAATCTTAAGGATTTGCACCCTTGACAAGTCCCGGCCCGGTGGGTATCATGTAGAAAATCTAAAGAACGGGGGAATGGGTATGCAGCAGACGATCCGGGAAAAAGTGGCCGCCATGGCCTTCCGGCTGGAACGGGAAGGCCGTCTCGGCCAGGAGGGGTGGTTTTACCAGCATGGGACCACCACGGTTCTGGGTCACAGCCTGAACGTGGCGGCCATGAGCCTGTGCTGGGCCCGGAAGCTCCGGCTGAGGGCGGACGAAACGTCCCTGCTCCGGGGCGCGCTGCTCCACGATTATTTTCTCTATGATTGGCACGAGAAAAACGCCGGCCACGCCTGGCATGGCTTTCACCATCCGGCCCGGGCCCTGCGCAACGCCCGGGAGGATTTTCGCCTGACGCCCATTGAGGAGGAGATCATCCTGCGTCATATGTTCCCGCTGACCTTCACGCCGCCGAAATGCCGGGAGGCTTGGCTGGTGTGCCTGGCGGACAAATACTGCGCCCTGGCAGAGACCCTGGCCCCCAGGCTCCGCCGCCTGTTCCCATCTCCCTCCGGGAGGGGGAAGGGCCGGACTGCCCATTGAAAAAATCTGATACTGATATTCAATAAAAAACTTTAA
>DETX01000074.1 GCA_002362145.1 Clostridiales bacterium UBA3277 | reverse complement strand
CCCAGGCAGCGGGAGGCCAGGTTATACTCCCGGTCCCGGATGATCAGCACCTGGGTGCGGAAGAAATGGGCGATGCCCAGCCAGCCGGTGATGGTCAGCGCGAACACCATGGTCCAGAATTTCGGGCGGAAAATCAGCACCAGCACGGAGCACAGCAGCTGATAGGGGATGTTGCCGACCACGTTGTAAACTTCCAGCATGACCTTGTCGGCGCGCTTGGAGTATCCCCACAGGGCGCCCACAATCACGCCCACGACCATATTGATCAGGCCGCAGACCAGGGCCAGGGCAATGGAGATCCGCGCGCCGGACCACACTGCATCGAAGGTGGAGTTGCCGGAGGCGCCGGTGCCCAGAATCCAGTGGATATTGTGGCCGAATTTGTCCATAGCCGCCGCCGGGGACAGGTGTTTGGCGGTGCTGTCCATCAGGTTGGCGAACTCGTCATAGCCGGACAGAGGGGGGTAGACAAAGGCAAACACCACCACGAATACCAGCAGCACCAGGACAAAAATGTTGATCTTCTTCCGGAAGAACACCCTGAAAACGCTCTTCCAATAGGAGTACCGGGGAGCGGTGATTCGCTCAGCCTCCATGTTGTCATGGGGATGCAGGGAGAACAGCTCCTCCTCGGACATTCCCAAATCGTCTAAATTGATCTTTTCGTTCATCATCGCGACTCACCTGGCTTTCGTATTGAAGGAAATTCTGGGGTCCACCGCCGCCATCAGCACATCTCCCAAAACCAGGGACACGACGCTGAGCAGGCCGTAGAACAGGCAGATGCCAACGATCACGTTGTTGTCGTAGGTCTGAATGGCTGTGACCATCAGGCCGCCGGTGCCGGGAATGGCGTAGACCTTTTCGGTGTAGAACGCGCCCACCAGGCTGAACAGGATGCTGGCGGGAATGCCCTGCACAATGGGCACAATGGCATTGCGCATAATATGCTTGCGGAAGATTTCGCCCTCTGTCAGGCCGTTGGACCGGGCGAAACGGACGTAATCGGAGTTTTTCTGGTCGATCATATACCGGCGCATCCACCGCATCAGCCGGGCCACGCTGGGCATGGCCAGAGAAATGATGGGCAGAACGTACATCATCTTATTGGTGGACTCCAGGTCAAACGTGGTGGGAATTCCCAGGGCGTAACCCAGGGTTTTCACCATAAAGATATAGGACAGACTGGGGACCGCGGTGATAAACACAATGTAGAACGTGCCGATCTTGTCAACCAGCTTGTCCGCCCGCAGGGCCATCCAGACGCCAAGAGGCAGTCCCAGCGCATAGGCCAGGACCACTGCCAGGATGCCGAACAGGAAGGAATAGCCCATTTTGGACATGCCGTTCTTCACTGTAAAGGTCTGGGTATAGTCGTCCGTATACCGGGGGGCATACAGAAGCTCACCGGTTTCCAGAGATCCGGCAACATAGGTCGCCGTGTGCAGGTCGTCCGCGCTGATCTCTTTCAGGCCGGTGGGATAGGTGACTTCGCGGGAGACATAAGCACCCTGAGAGCGGGTCATTGTATCGTACACATCGACTCCCTGGTTCACCACAAAGGATTTACCCAGGTGGATCGTGAGAAAATTCTGATGAATATAGGGGAACTTGCTGTCACAGTACAGAAGATACTTATGATAGCTGCCATTGCCCATAATGGCCGGAGAAAACTTCTCCCCGCCGTACACGGGATCATACAGGGTAAACGTCAGCTTGCGCTCGCCGACATCGCCCTCCACTTTGTGAATGTTGTCAAACTCAAGCAGGCCGGTGAAATAGCCGATGGCCCGCTCCATAATCGGCTTATCTTTGGTGGCGTAAAGGGCAGCCTGACCGCCGTTGGCGACCTTACGTCCGCTCATCACGGTATCCAGCCGGGTCACGGCATAGCCCCTGGAAGTGTAGTATTCGTTAAATTTCTGGACATACTCCGCCGTCAGGTCCGAATCGGCGTCAGGCGTTCTGCCCAGCTTCACGGCGGCGGCCCGGGTTTCCTCGTCAATGACTCCGTCCTTGGTCAGCTGAAGCAAATAATCCGCATAGGTAACATAATCCAGATACCCATACTCTTCCCACTTGCTGTTCATATAGGTGGGCTTGGAGTTGTTGGTACGTTTGCTGAAAACGGGGTCCGCCGCAAAAATCAACTCCCGGTCCATAAGGGTAAAGATCATCACCATGACAATGATCAGCATGACCGCCACCGAGAGGAAACCGCGAATGAGTCTGTTTATTACATATTTCGTCATAATACCACTCTCGCTTAATAGTTGGGAAAGGAGCCGGATCGCTCGGGATCCGGCTCCCACCTTGCGTTGATTTTAGGCTCTCGCTATTTCAGAGAAATCGCGGTTTAGAACAGGCCGAAGCTCTTGCACATACCGTTGCTGCCGGGGAGGATGGTGTCCAGATAGCTCTTGGGATCACCATAGTCGGGGCCCCAGCCGCCGTTGGTGCCGATGTCGTAGTTCATCTCAGCGCCGGTGTTGGGATAGTAAGTGGCGTTGTTCCAATCCTGAGCGGTGTCGAAGGGAACGATGTCCACGACCACCAGGCCGCCCAGAGCGCTCTCGATGCTCTGCTTGTAGGCCTGGCCCTCGTTCTTGAAGCTCTCGGCGCCGTAGTAGTTGGCCAGATCCAGGTGGACGGGGTTCTCAGCGGAGATCTCGTAGCCCTGGGCCTTCAGCTCTTCCACAGCAATGGCCATCTCAGCGGCGGCAACCTCGGGGTTGTACCAGCCGTCGAAGCCGATGCCCAGACCGGTCTCTACGTCGAAGGCCTTGATGTGGCTGCCGTCAGCCTCCAGCTGAGCCTGGCGGATCTCTCCATAGAAGGTGCCAGCGGGGAAGGTGGTGGCAGTGCCGTTGATGTCCACAGTCACGTCATGCTCCAGCTTGACGAAGTCGCCGGGAACATAGGCGTTGATCAGGTTGTTGTACTTGAGCTCCTCGCCCACACGCTGAGCGTTGGCAGTAGCGCGGTCGATGGAGTAGTGGACAGCGTGACGGAAGTGGACGTTCAGCAGGGCGGCGTGAGCCAGTTCCTTCTGCTCGTCGGTCTGCTGGGAAACGCCCAGGGTGGCGTCGTTGTAGTTGGCGTAAGCCTTACGGTTGACGTTCAGCCAGGCGACGAAGCTGATAGCCTCGGTCTCGGAGGTGTAAGCATACTCGTCAAACAGGCCCTCGGTCTTGGCCATCTCGATGGTGGAGGTGTTCAGGCCAGCGCCGCTGACGTCGCCAGCCTTCATGTCGTTGTAGGACTTGGTGGCATCGGTGCCGTCGTTGAACTTCCAGGTCAGAGTCTGGACGCCCAGACGCTCGGGAGCGTAGTAGGCATCATTGGCAGAGAACACGATGGTGTTCTTCTCGGTGAAGCTGGTAACGCGGAAGGGACCATTGTAGGCAATGGTGTCGGGGCTGGTGCCGTAGGTGTAGGTGGAGCTGTCCTTGGCGGTAGCAAACTCATCCACGCCGAAAGCGCCGCCCTGGCTCAGGAAGTAAGCCCGGTTCATGGGGGCGAAGATGCTGTAGCCCAGCATGGTCAGGAAGTAGGGGGTGGACTGGGTCAGGGTGTACTCCAGGGTGTAGTCATCCAGAGCCTTGACGCCCACGTCCGCGAAGTCGGTGGTCTCGCCGCCCATGTACTCAGTGGCGCCCACGATCAGGCCGTCAACCAGCCACTCCAGGCCGCCCTGGGCATCCAGCATGTGCTGCATACCGGCAAGCCAGTCATCGGCAGTCACGTCACCCAGCTCACGGCCCTGGGAGTCAACCCACTTGACGCCCTGGCGGATCTTGAAGGTGAACACGGTCTGGTCATCGTTGACCTCAACGCTCTCAGCCAGAGCGGGGACCTGGTTGTTCTTGGCGTCGTACATCATCAGGCCGTCATAGGTCTGCATGATGGGCTCGGCGTCCGCCTGCAGGTAGGTGGCCAGCACGTCCCAGGTCTGGGGGTCGGAGGTGTTGATGTGGTCGTAGCTGTCCTTCATGGTGTAGCCATTGCTGGTCAGATACTCCTTGGCCTGGGTCATATAGGCGGCGGCGTCCTCAGCCTCAGCCCAGATCTTCTTCAGCTCGTCACGGTCAGCAGCCTTGATCAGCTCTTCGGTGACCATAACAGAGTACTGACGGTCAGCGTCGCTGCCGAACAGGGTGGTGCAGATGGACTTGGGAACCACACGGCCGATGGCGTAGTTGCCGCCACGGGTGGTGGTGGGCTGCAGAACGCTGGCCTGCAGCAGCTTTGCCTCGGCGATGGCCTCCAGGGCGTAACGCTCGGACATATCCATGCTGTCGAGGGCCTTCATGTAAGCCTCGTAGTAGTCGCCCAGAACGTAGTCATAGAGCTCGTCGTCGGTAGCGTCAGCGCCGGGAACCTCGACCGCTTCCACCGGAGCAGCAGTGGTCTCGGTGGGGGCTGCGGTGGTCTCCGCAGGAGCGGCGGTGGTGGCAGTGCTATCCGTCTTGGCGCCGCAGGCGGCCATGCCGAGAACCATAGCGAGCACCATCAGGACGCTCATGATTTTCGTGAACTTTTTCATTTTCGAAAAAATCCTCCTTTTTCTTAATTTTTATGAAAACCGTCCTTTGGGACAGCATCATAACAAACGGCGTTTTCTCCCGGCCCTCCGGGAGAAAAGCGGAACGCCGCCAGACCCGGTTTTGCAAGCCCTCGGCGTTTTCTGTTCATATTCTGGATATCTTTTATTTACCTATTATGCACTGTCTCTGGCTGGATGTCAAATGTTTTTTCCCCATTTTACAAGTTTATAGGATTTCCTATAGATTCCCGGGAATTTCTTCTTTCTTTTTGTGCAGAAAGACAACTGTCTCTTTTGCTCTGAAAGTTCCATTTTTCTTTCCTGCATATTCCCCGGAGAAGGCAGTCTCACGGCGCCGCAGGAGGACCGGGACCGGGCGGTTTTTCGCTCCGGATTCCCTCCTTATACATAATGAAGGAATACCGGGCCCCGCCTTCCCCCTCCGGCACCGGCGGGGCTTATGAAAATATACTGCATAATATTCATCCAGATTTTTTCGATTTTTCGAATATTGTTCTTGTATAATCGAATATTCCCGGCTTAAGCCAATCTTTTTGTGCTATTTATCATAAATGAAGCCTTCCATTTTCTTCATTGTTGTATGATTATCCTATTGACGATGAATAATATTCGGAGTATAATGCAGAACATCCAAACCGCTTCCCCCGGGAAGCCATTTGAGGAAAAGGAGAGTATGAATTATGAAAAAGATTTTTGCAATCGCTTTGACCGCTCTGATGATTCTGACCCTGTTCGCCGGCTGCGGCGGAAAGACCGCCAGCGGCCTGAACACCGTGGAAAAGGGCAAGCTCATCATGTCCACCAACGCTTCCTTCCCTCCCTATGAGATGGTGAAGGACGACGGCAGCTTCGAGGGCATCGACGTGGAGATCGCCGGCGCCATCGCCGAAAAGCTGGGCCTGGAGCTGGTTGTGGATGACATGGACTTCGACGCCGCGCTGCTGGCCGTTCAGCAGGGCAAGTCCGACATCGTTATGGCCGGTGTCTCCGTCACCGAGGAGCGGAAGCTGGTCATGAACTTCTCCGACAGCTACGCCACCGGCATCCAGTCCGTCATCGTCAAGGAAGGCTCCGACGTCACCATGGATAACCTTGGCGAGAAGATGATCGGCTGCCAGAGAGGCACCACTGGTTACATCTACGCCTCCGACACCCCCGACAACGGCGGCTATGGCGAGGACCACGTCACCGCCTATGACAATGGCGCTTCCGCTGTCCAGGCTCTGATGAACGGCCAGGTGGACTGCGTCATCATCGACAACGCCCCCGCTGCTGAGTATGTCAAGGCCAACCCCGGCCTGACCCTGCTGGACGGCGCCTGGGTGGAGGAGTCCTACGCCATCGGCATGAACAAGGACAACGCTGAGCTCAGCGAGGCCATCAACAACGCCCTCAAGGAGCTGCTCTCCGACGGCACCATTCAGGGCATCATCGACAAGTATATCGCCGCTTAACGATCAAAACGATATCCCAAAGGGCGGGTCCGCCGCCCTTTGGGTCCGTTTTTGCCTGTCTGCGGAAAGCCGCATCCGCTGCGGTTTTCCGGAAACCGGCAAGGTTATCTATAATATAAGGAGTGTGGAACGTGGAGCTATACGAAGCATGGAAAATCCTGGTCCGGGCGGGCGAAGCCTCCGGCTGGCAAAAATTTTACGTATATTTCTATCAGGCATTTTTGGAAAACGACCGGTGGCTGTCCTATCTGAACGGCGTGGGCACCACCCTGCTGGTCACCGCCCTGGCCCTTGCGCTGGGCGTGATTCTCGGCGTCATCGTCTCTGTGATCCGGACCTCCCACGACCAGCAGCGGCCCGGCAGAAAAAATCCCCTTCTGGGTCTGCTCAACGGCATCTGCCAGGTCTACGTCACCGTGATCCGGGGCACCCCCATGATGGTGCAGCTGCTCATCATGAGCTTTGTGGTGTTCTCCTCCTCCCGAAACTACACCATGGTGGGCGCCCTGACCCTGGGCATCAACTCCGGCGCCTATGTCTCCGAGATCATCCGGGGCGGCCTCATGGCCCTGGACCCCGGCCAGGCCGAGGCCGGACGGAGCCTGGGTCTTAACTACTTCGACACCATGCGCTTTATCGTCATTCCCCAGGCCTTCAAGGCCATTCTCCCCTCTCTTGGCAACGAGTTCATCATTTTGCTGAAGGATACCTCCCTGATCACCGTCATCGGCGGCAAGGAGCTGCTCTACGCCGCCCAGGCCATCTACGGCCGGACCTACGAGCAGATGCTGCCGCTGCTCGGCATCGCCTGTGTGTATCTGCTGCTGGTCATTATTTTCAGCTATCTGGTATCTCTTCTTGAAAGGAGGCTGCGTCAAAGTGATCGTCGTTCATGATCTTTGCAAGTCCTTCGGGGACCATCAGGTCCTCAAGCATATCCACGAGCATATCTACCCCGGGGAAAAGGTGGTCATCATCGGGCCCTCCGGCTCCGGAAAATCCACCTTCCTGCGCAGCCTGAACCTTTTGGAGCAGCCCACCTCCGGCTCCATCCAGTTTGAGGGCGTGGAGCTGACGGACCCCAAGGTGGACATCAATCTAGTCCGCCGGAACATGGGCATGGTCTTTCAGCACTTCAACCTCTTCCCCAATATGACCATCCTCAAAAACATCACCCTGGCTCCGGTGCGCACCGGGCTCATGAAGCCCCAGGAAGCCGCGGAAAAGGCCATGCAGCTGCTGACCCGGGTGGGTCTGGCGGACAAGGCGGAAGCCTATCCGGGTCAGCTCTCCGGCGGACAGAAGCAGCGGATTGCCATTGTCCGGGCCCTGGCCATGAACCCCAAGGTTATGCTCTTCGACGAGCCCACCTCCGCTCTGGACCCGGAAATGGTGGGCGAGGTGCTGGAGGTCATGCGGGAGCTGGCCGACGACGGCATGACCATGGTGGTGGTCACCCACGAGATGGGCTTCGCCCGGGAAGTGGGCAGCCGGGTGCTCTTCATGGATGACGGCCAGATCCTGGAACAGAACACCCCCGCCGAGCTCTTCGGAAATCCCCAGAATCCCAGACTGAAGGATTTTCTTTCCAAGGTTCTATAACAAAAACGCCTCCGGTTCCACCGGAGGCGTTTCGATTGTTTTGGGGACTGCCTATTCCAGCACGTGCTCCAAGCCCATCTGCAAAATGGTCTTGACGTGGTCGTCGGCCAGAGAGTAGAGGATGTTCTTCCCCTCCCGGCGCTGGCGGATGAGCTGCATCTGCTTGAGGATGCGCAGCTGGTGGGAAATGGCGCTCTGGCTCAGCTCCACCGCCGAGGCGATGTCCGTGACGCACAGCTCCCGCTCCACCAAAAGGGAGAGAATATTCACCCGGGTGGCGTCCGCAAAGCCCTTGAACAGATCCGCGATTTTTTCCAGTGTTTCCTTGTCCGGCATGAAATCCACACCCCTTTCTTTTCCCTATTTTAACCCAGCGGTCCGCTTTTTGCAACCACTTTCTTTTTTTCGGCTGATTTTCCCGTTTCGGCACATGATAAGACCATGTCCGCTTCCCGGAAAGGGCCCTTTCCGGGAGAATCCGGCCGGGAGCGACTTTTTCTTTTATTTCTTTTAATTTTTCCGAAAGCCTCTTTGCAAAATGGGGCGGATGTGTTATAGTATACTGAGTTTATTATGACAACTTATATCATCTCATAAAATACAGAGGCGGTTATATGCAAGACCTATCCAATATTTCCGTAGTTCTGCCCTCCCTGGACCCGGACGAAAAGCTCACCGCCGTCATTGACGGCCTGCTCCAATACGGCTTTTCCGACATCATCCTGGTCAACGACGGCAGCAAGCCCGAAAACCGGCACCATTTCACCGACCTGGCGTCGGCCCACCCGGAGATCACCCTGCTCCAGCACGAAGTCAACCGGGGCAAGGGGGCGGCTCTGAAAACCGCTTTCCGGTGGTTCCTTGACAACCGGCCCCAGGGATACGGCGTGGTCACCGTAGACGGCGACAATCAGCACCACCCCGAGGACACCAGAGCCTGCTGCGAGCATATGCTGCGGACCGGCCACTGCGTCCTGGGCTGCCGGGACTTCTCCCTGGACCACGTTCCCCCCCGGAGCCGCTTCGGCAACCGCACCACCTCCCTGGTGTTCAAGGTTTTCTGCGGCATGACCATCTCCGACACCCAGACGGGTCTGCGCTGCCTGACCCGGGACGCCGTGGAGGCCCTTACTCAGGTGGCCGGGGACCGGTTCGAATACGAGACCAATATGCTTCTGGCCTTTAAGTCCCAGGGCATCCCCTTTGACGAGGTTAAAATCCGCACCGTTTACATCGAGGAGAATAAAAGCTCCCACTTCCGGGTGATCCACGACTCCTGGCGGATCTATAAGCTGATTCTGGCCTACTTCTTCCGCTACACCGTCAGCTCCCTTCTGTGCGCCGTGGTGGATACCGGCGCCTTCGCCCTGCTGGACAGGCTCCTGCGGGTCCACCTGCACGGGTTTCTCCTGACGGCCTGCGCCGGGGTGACGGCCAGGATTCTCTCCTCCCTGCTCAATTTCACCCTGAATAAGAAGCTGGTATTCCGGGCGAAGGTCTCCACCAAGACCGCCATGATCCGCTACTACTGTCTGGCCCTTCCCCAGATGGCTGCCCAGGTTCTGCTGACCCAGGGGCTCTACTGGCTGTTCCAGATCTCCGACCGGGCCACCGGACTGCGGACCTTCCTCTATGTCATCGTCATGATCTGCCTGTATGTGCTCAGCTACATGATCCAGCAGCGCTGGGTTTTTGCCCCCAAGACGCCAGAGGATTCCGCAACCCTACAAAAATAAGAGGTACCTGATATGAAAAAGAATTCCCCGGAGCAATACACCCCCAAGAAGAAGGGCGGGCTGCTGGGCCGGATCATCCGCCGGTTCTTCCTGCTGCTCTTTACCACCATCGTTCTGATTCTGGCCGCCCTGATTCTGGCCGCCAACCTGATTTTCAACGGCCCCTCCCCCGCCGCCAGGAGCATTCTGACCATGACGCTGCTGGAGCCCAGCGCCACAAAGTGGATTCCCGCCCTGTTCATCGGTGAGGACGGAGTGGCGGAGGTCCGGGCCCAGGTCAGCGCCGGACCGGAAGAGGAGCTCACCAACACCTCCCAGGTGGTCATCCAGAAGAATGCCGCCATCGATCCCAACGCCGTGGACGAATGGGCCGACTACCCTGACGGCATCCGCATCGACACTGTGGAGGGGGACACCTTCACCGCCTATATCATGATCATCAAGGACCCCTCCCGGGTCTATATGGGCCTTTCCACCTATAACGGTTTCTCCACCGCCATCCCCGGCAAGCGGCTGAACGTGGCTATGGAGGACGAGGGCGCCGCCGCCGGCGTCAACGCAGGCGCTTTTAATGATGACGGCTCCATCAGCAAAACCGTGGGCAGCGCCCCGCTGGGTCTGGTTATGTCCAAGGGCAGCTGCGCCTGGTCCACCGGCAAGCAGCCGGATCTGGAGGGCTTCGCGGGCTTTAATACCGACGACATTCTGGTGGTCTCCCAGAAGAACCTGACCAAGGAGCAGGCTGCCGAGCTGAACATCCGGGACGGCTGCTGCTTCGGCCCCGCCCTGATCATCAACGGCGAGACCAATATGTCCGCCTACAACTCCGCCTCCGGCTGGAACCCCCGGACCGCTGTGGGCCAGCGCAGCGACGGCGCGGTGCTCTTTGTCTGCGCCGACGGCCGTCAGGTGGGCTCCATGGGCGCCACCTACGCCGACATCATCGACATCATGGTGGAATACGGGGCGGTGAACGCCTGCAACATGGACGGCGGCTCCTCCACCATCATGATGTACCGGGATACCAACGGCCGCTACGGCGAGGCCGGTCAGGTGGTCACCGTCAACAACTATTCTCTGCTCCAGTCCGAGCCGAGACGTATGCCGAACTTCTGGATGGTTCGGCCCCAGGAGTAAGGAGGCAAGCGTCATGTACAAAGGCAAATTCGACCAGAAGAGCCGGGAGAATAAGATCGATGTGCAGGAGCTGCTGGCCCAGCGTGAAGCCGCCCCCGCCTCCCCGCCTCCCGCCCGCCGTCCCGCGGCCCATCAGGGCCAGGCAAAGCGGCCGGATAACCGGCAGGTCCCCCGTCCGGCCCAAAACCGGACCGCCGGAACCCAGAACCGGACCCCCGCCCCCCAAAGCCAGCGTCCCGCCCCCCAGAAGAGCGCCAAGCGGGGCTCCCGCCTGGGCGGCACCATTTTCTACACGCTGTATTTCCTGTTCATTCTGGTCTTTTTCCTGGGGACCTACCTGGGGCTCAACTGGCTCAACGGCTGGCTCCGGGATTACGAGGCCTCTCAGCCCACGGTAAAGGCCCAGCAGGTGTTTGACCAGCTCTTTACAAATCCCCAGTGGGGAGATATCTACGCCTCTGCCGGCGCCCAGGACACCCTGTATGAAAACAAGGATGCCTTCGCCGCCTACATGGAGCAGAAGGTGGGCGGGCAGAGCCTGAACTACCTGGAGACCTCCGCGGGCCTCTCCGGCGGCAAGAAGTACGTCATCCGTCTGGGGGACGAGAAGCTGGCCACCTTCACCCTGACGGACCGGAACAAGGACACCCAGGCCGCCGACCCCCTGGGGAAGCTCGCCAAGATCCCCGACTGGCAGCTCTCCGCCGTGGAGGTCATCATCGACCGGACGGAGACCTACCGGATCGTCCGGCTCAACGGCCACAAGACCCTGGTCAACGGCGTGGAGCTGGAGGACGATCACACCATTCAGAAGGCCGGAACCCTCGCCTCGGAATATCTTCCTGAGGGCGTGGCCGACGTGAGCATGTGCACCCAGGAGATCAGCGGTCTCTTCGCCACCCCCACCGTCACTGTCTTTGACGACAAGGGCAATCAGATGGAGGTGACCTACGACGAGGCAAGCAGAACCTTCACCGAGCGCACCACCTCCAACACCATTACCGAGGAGCAGACCGAGGCCGTCCGCAAGGCCGCCGAGATGAACAACATGTGGATGATCAAGGAGGTCAAGGACCGGGCAAAGCTGGCCCAGTGCTTCGACCCCGCAGGCTCCGCCTATAAGGACATTCTGTCCATGGATATGAACGCCGTGGTGGTTCAGGACTACGGCAGCCGGGAATTTGTGGACTTCCAGGTCTCCGACTTTGTCCAGTACAACGACTCCCTGTTCTCCGTGCGGGTGTCCATGACCATGCGGATGACCTCCCCCAGCGGGGCCACCACCAGGGATTTCCCCTACCTCAAGTCCATGTTCTTCCAGAAAAGCGACGGCGGCAAGTGGCTGTGCTCCATCAGCACCAACGTGGATGTGTCCCAGCCCCAGGGTAAGGTTCGCCTGACCTTCATGCAGGGAGACAACCAGCTCTACTCCGACTTCTTCACCACCGACGCCACCTCCATCCAGGCCCCCAAGATCTCCAACGTCCCCGAGGGGAAGGTCTTTACCGGCTGGGTCCGGGAGGTGGAGGAAAACGGGCAGACCGTCCTGCAGCTCATGTTCCAGCCCGATGAAAACGGTCTTGTGACCCTGCCCGCCGGAAATGTCCTGGAGCCCATGACCCTGTACACCCTCTTTGAAGATGCGGGCGCCGCCTCCTCGGTCATCCAGGAGACGGAGGCTGCCGCTCAGCCGGATGCCGCCCAGGAACCCCAGGCATAAGGAGGATACGCTATGTTTGATTCTTTGGCCATTTCCTTTGACCTGCCCATCCTGGACTGGATTCAGGCAAATCTCAGCTCCCCCCTGATGGACAAGCTCATGCCCATCGTCACCCTTTTCGGCGAGGGCGGCATCTTCTGGATTGCCATGGCGGTGCTGCTGCTTGCCATCCCCAAGACCCGCAAGGTGGGCCTCGGCATGGGCTTCGCCCTGATCTTCGGCCTCATCGGCTGTAACATCGTCCTGAAAAACCTCTGCCAGCGAATACGGCCCTACACCTTCCAGCTTCAGCACTACGGCGTCACCATAGAGCTGCTGGTAAAGGGCCTCAGCGACTATTCCTTTCCCTCCGGCCACACCATCGCCTCCTTCGAGGCGGCCACGGTGCTGCTGCGAAACGACAAGCGCATGGGCATCCCCGCCCTGATTCTCGCCTGTCTCGTGGCCTTCTCCCGGCTGTACCTG
>DETX01000098.1:8574-9126 GCA_002362145.1 Clostridiales bacterium UBA3277 | reverse complement strand
TTTTTATTGAATATCAGTATCAGTTACGGACACAGCGATAATACCGAAAGCCGTCCTTTTCTTCCAGATACTGGAATCCGACTTTTTCCAGCACGTGCTGGCTTCGGGTGTTTTTGAGGACCGTGTCCGCGTTTACTGCGGCCATTCCCAATTCTTCAAAGGCGTATTTCAGCGCCAGCTTCTCCGCTTGGGTTCCGTATCCATGACCCTTTGCCGCATCATTTTGCAGATGGATGCTCAGCGTGCATTCCTTTCGTTCCCGGTCGATCTGCTTCAGATGAAGCTCCCCGATGGGCCGTCCATCTTTCACAATGGCAAATAAAATACGGGTCGGGGTTTGCTTGGCATCAAAGTATCGGTTTACCGCGGTTTCGTCATATTGATATGGCGCGAATAAATCCATGTCCGCATAGATGGCGGGGTCATTTTCCCAGCTTCGATACAATTCCTGGCAAAGCGCTCTGGTCATGATACATAGAGATATGTCGTTCATAGAACCCCCGCTGCCTTTGGGATCACTTCCCGAAGGCGTCCAGGGCCAGCTTGAAGGCG
>DETX01000098.1:4667-8265 GCA_002362145.1 Clostridiales bacterium UBA3277 | reverse complement strand
GCCAGCTTGAAGGCGCCGTAGGCCCCCGCGTCGTTGCCCAGGGAAGCCAGGGCAAACTTGGCGCCGGAGGCGGCATGGAACACGTTCTTCTGAAATTCCGGCTCAATGCCGTCGATGAGCACCTGGCCGGCCTTGCTGACGCCGCCGCCGATGACCACTACGTCCGGGTCCACGGTGGAGCAGACGTTTCCCAGGAACTCGCCCATGTAGGCGTAGACCTGACTGAGGATGGCCTGGGCCTCCCGGTCACCAGCCTTGCCGGCGTCAAAGACGTCCTTGCAGGTGAAATCTTCCAGGGCGCGCAGGGAACTGGGGGCGTCTGTGGAGGCCAGGTGCCGCTTTGCCACCCGGACGATGCCTGTGGCGGAGCAGTACTGCTCCACGCAGCCCCGCTTGCCGCAGTTGCAGCACTCCGTCTCCTCCCGGTTTAAGACCAGGTGGCCAATCTCCGCACCGGAGCCGTGGGCCCCGTGGAGAAGCTGCCCTTCCACCACGATGCCGCCGCCGACGCCGGTGCCCAGGGTAACGAACACCATATTCTCAGAGCCCTGGCCGCCGCCCTTCCAGTATTCGCCAAGGGCGGCCACATTGGCGTCGTTGCCGGCCTTCACAGGGAAGCCCGTCAGGCCGCTGAGGGTCTCGGAGATGTTGAATACCCCCCAGCCCAGGTTGACACAGCGGTTGACCACGCCCTTGGCGCTGACGGGACCGGGGACGCCGATGCCCAGGCCCAGGATGGAACCGGTGTCGATTTGGTGGTCCGCTATGTAGCCGCGGATGGAAGAGGCGATGTCGGGAAGAATCTGGGAGCCGCCGCCGGACGTCACCGTGGGGATTTCCCACTTGCTCAGCATTTTGCCGGTCTCGTCAAAATAGGCGATCTTGACGGTGGTGCCGCCCAGGTCGATGCCGAATCCGTATTTCATAAATGATTTCCTCCTTGCGAGTGTTTTCCTTCATTATACATGGTTTGACGAAAATTACCAGAGGGGAAAAGGAGAAAAAACAGGAATTTTCCGAAAAAGGAGGGGAGGGAGGCTTGACGGAGGGGAAAGTACCATGAAAAAAACCAGATTCAGAGCATCCGGATTTTGGGCGCCATCGTCGTCGATTAACGTGGAATCCCGCGGCTGCCGGACACGGCGGCCGCGGTTTTTTCTGCCGGGCGCAAGAAACTTATAAATTTTTCCCGTCGGGACTTGCGTTCCCGGGGATTTTGCGGTAACATAGCCATGTACCATCCCGCATAAAAAGGAAAGGACGTGTTCCATACATGATTAAAGTTGATATTTCCAACGTCTGGGGGCAGGTAGCCCTGCCGGACCTGCTGGCCATGGAGAAGGAAGTGGCCGCTGCCCACGCCACCCTGGCCGACGGCACCGGCGCGGGCAACGATTTCCTCGGCTGGCAGAAGCTGCCCGTCCGGGAGCCCACCGACGAGATCCTGCGCATCCAGCAGGCGGCCCGGAAGATTCGCAGCGATTCCGACGTCTTTGTGGTCATCGGCATCGGCGGCTCTTACTTAGGACCCCGGGCGGCCATTGAGCTGCTGCAGGGCCCCAACCACAACATCGGCAAGGGTAAGGGCAATCCCCAGATTTTCTTCGCCGGCAATGGCCTGAGCACCCGGCACTGGAATGAGCTGACCCGGCTGCTGGAGGACAAGGACTTCTCCATCGCCATCATCTCCAAGTCCGGCACCACCACCGAGCCCGCCATCGCCACCCGGGCCCTGCGTTGGATGCTGGAGCGGAAATATGGCACCGATGGGGCCAAGAGCCGCATCTACGCCATCACCGACCCCTGCAAGGGCGCTCTGCGCCAGATGGCCACCGAAGAGGGCTGGGAGACCTTCGTCATTCCCGCCAACGTGGGCGGACGGTTCTCCGTGCTCACCGCCGTGGGCCTGCTGCCCCTGGCTGTGGCCGGTGTTGACATCATGGAAATGATGAACGGCGCCGCCGACGCTAAGGAGGCCTATGACCTGCGCTCCTTCGAAAACCCCGTGTGGCAGTATGCCGCCATTCGGAACCTGCTGTACCGCAACGGCAAGGCCATGGAGATCTTCGAGTCCTATGAGCCCGGCTTTAAGATGTTCGGCGGCTGGTGGCAGCAGCTCTTCGGCGAGTCCGAGGGCAAGGACGGCAAGGGTCTGTTCCCCGTCACCGCGGAGTTTACCGCGGACCTCCATTCCCTGGGTCAGATGATCCAGCAGGGCAAGCGGAACATCTTTGAGACCATGGTCCGCTTCGACGCCCCCGAGCAGACCTACACCATCGGCTCCGACTGGAAGAACCTGGACGGCCTGAACTATCTGGAGGGCAAGACCCTGGACTTCGTGGACGAGAAGGCGTATCTGGGCACCGTCCAGGCCCATGTGGACGGCGGCGTGCCCGTCATCACCATGGACTGCGGCGCCCTCAACGACCGGAAGGTGGGCGAGATGTTCTACTTCCTGGAGCTGTGCTGCGGCGTGTCCGCCTACATTCTGGGGGTCAACCCCTTCAACCAGCCCGGCGTGGAGCTCTACAAGCGGAATATGTTCCAGCTTCTGGGCAAGCCCGGCTACGAGAAGTAATCGAAAATGCGGAAAATCCCTGGGAGTTCAAAAGCTCCCGGGGATTTTTGTCTGATACTGTACCAAATGCTATTTGTTTCTGAGGGGATTGTTGGTGAGGCCCAGAAGGTAATCCGTGGAGACATGGTAGAAGTCCGCAAGGCGGATCAGAACCTCCGTGGGGATGTCCCGCTGACCCATCTCATAGTTGCTGTAAACACGCTGAGAACAGTTGAGATATTCCGCCAGCTCCCGCTGTTTCAGGTCGTGATCTTCCCGCAAGTCCCGGATTCTTTGATATACCATGCCATGCTCACCTCGTGCATAGGTTACCATAGCGCATTTTGTTCTACTGGATTTTAGCGCATAATGCGCTAAAATATGAAGAATGAATACAAAATGAGGGGGCAGCATATGGCAAAGGTTAATCGAGAGTTCCTTGTTCCTTATTTGGAGGACGTGTGCGCGCTTTACATGGCTGATTTGAAAATCTGCGCAAAATTGTTTGAAGTGCGGAAGGAGATATTGATTTTACAGTATGGAGAAGGGATAGAAGAGAGAAAAAGAGTTCCAAACCTAGAAAAGAAGATGGCGCGGCTTTCCATTGAACGCAATAAAATTGCAGAGACGCTAAGTAAAGTATATGCTGCCAATATTATTCCCAGTTATTACCGGGATATGTATGCGGCGGTTTACCTCTATGGCTTTTTTAGTACAAGCCGTTCCGATGATCTGGATATGGCTTTGAATACTTATGTTTTGGAACAGATTAGGGATAAGCTGGATGTGATTATTGAGAAACAGCATACTGAAATTCTAAATCAGCGGCGAATCCTTGCATACCAGCAGAAATCATTGGAAGAGCAACGGGCCCATAACGCTTATATGAGACAGAAGGTATATCAAATCGCATCCAACATAGAAGAACAGAATCAGTATTTGGCGATGGTAGAAAGCAGCGCTGCGGCAACAGCTTATACTGATATTCAATAAAAGACTTTAATTCACAGAATTGAAGTTTTTTATTGAATATCAGTATGA
>DETX01000098.1:0-4446 GCA_002362145.1 Clostridiales bacterium UBA3277 | reverse complement strand
TTAGGCAATGCCAACCTAATAAAACCAAAAGGTTTTATTAGGTTTTAGTATTACTTTGCGGCGGCAAATTACTTACGATGAGGAACGCCCTGGGGGACTGACCCCCAGGGCGTTTTGGGGGTCAGCTCTCTGCCTCCCAGAGGAGAATTCCGTCTCCCACGGGGCCCAGGTAGATTCGCCGGGTCCCCTCGTCCACGGGCCAGCCGAATTCCCTCAGCGGCCCCTGGGCCTCCGGGGGGTAGAGGGCAATGGTCCGGCCCTGCTGGCCGGTGTAGTTCCCCAGGACCAAGATGGACCGCTGGGGCGTTACATAGTAGCTGCCGTCCTCGGTGAGGGTCCAGTGGATGCGCTTGACCTGGTCGTGCACGGTGAGGTCGAAGCGGAGGACCTGTTCCTCTTCAGACCAGGTGATATTCTCCGCGATGATCTTTTCCTTGGGGATTGAGACCCCGTTCCACTGGGTGAGAAAGGTAAAGACCCCGGCAAGAAGGGCGCACAGAAGCAGCGCCAGGGCCCCGCCTCGGAGAAAGGCCTTCACGCGGCCCTGCTTCCAGCTCCGGGCCAGGGAGGCCAGGCTTTGCTTCGCCTCCGGGTCGATGTGGGGGGAGGCCAGGGCGGCCTCCATGGCCTTCAGTTCCTCCCGGCAGCTCTCGCAGGAGGAGAGATGCTCCTCCACCAGGCCCGAGGAATCGGGGCTGCACACCCCGTCCCGGTACAGGGGCAGCAGATCGCGGATGATATTACAGGTTGTTTTCATGCAATTGCCTCCATAAGGTTTGTTTTGCCCGGTAGTAGATGAGCCGGGCCCAGCTGTCGCTTTTGCCGAAGAGCTCCCCGATCTGGGAGAAGGGCAGCTCCGAGAAAACCCGCAGGGCAAAGACCTCCTTATAGGGCTCCCGAAGCTCGTGGAGGAGCCGGTGGAGCCGGAGGGCGGTGTCCCGGTCCAGAAGGGCCTCCTCCAGGTCATCCGGGGCGGGCAGGGGGAGATCTTCCCCGGAGAGGGTCCGCTTTCGGCTGCGGTACAGGGTAAAATAGGTATTTTTGGCGATCTGGCAGAGCCAGGAGAAGAGGCTGGAATCTCCGCGGAACCGGTCAAAGTGGCGAAGGGCCCGGAAAAAGGTCTCCTGGGTCACCTCCTCCGCCAGGTTCCGGTCCTGGCACAGGGACAGGGTGTATTTGTAGACGTCCCCAAAATACCGGCGGTAGACCGCCTCAAAATCTTCCATGTTCTCACCTCCCGACCATAAGACGCTCCTGCGGACAAAACGTTTCAAAAGATCCGGATTATTTTCACCTGCGGCCAGACAAAAAATTCTTTTGTGAAATTCACAAATTGGTTATTGCAAATTGCGGCGATTGCTGGTAGAATGTGCATAAGCCAATTAATATCTGGCAAGCAAAGGAGGACTTTCCGATGATTCATGTGATTATGGGCCTGAAGGGCTCCGGCAAGACCAAGAAGCTGCTCGACGCCATCAAGGCCGTCTCCGATGACGCCCACGGCGATGTGGTCTGCATCGAGTACGGCAGAAAGCTGACCTACGATGTGAGCTATAAGGTCCGTTTGGTGGACTCCAAGGAGTACGCCATCTCCAACCCCGATATGCTCAAGGGCTTCCTGAGCGGCCTGCACGCGGGCAACTTCGACATCACCAACGTCTTTATCGACAATCTGTACAAGACCATTGGCAACGACCGGGCTGCCGCTGAGGAGTTCGTGGAGTGGTGCGCGAAATTCGCCGCCGACAACAGCATGGAGATCACTGTGACCATCTCCGACGACCCCGCCGCCGCTTCGGAGAAGCTGAAGAAGTATCTGTAAAGCCCTGCATACCTCCCGCCGTGGTTTTTCCACGGCGGGCTTTTTTGCGCTGGAACCATCCGCAATCCGGCTCCGGACGATTGCGGAGAAAAAATTATGGCGGCGGGACGGGGTGAGAGACTTGACATTTGGGGAAAATGGGGTATACTGTAGCTATCACATGAATGATTGCTCATGTATTGAATTATATGAAATCCGGAGGAATGCCCAATGGAAAAAAAGACTTATCTCATCCGGGGACTGGACTGCGCCAACTGCGCCGCCAAGATCGAGGCCATGTTCAATGCCCACGAGCAGGTGGAAAGCGCCACCATTACCTACGCCACGGGTCAGCTTCGGCTCACGGCCCAGGACCCGGACGCCCTCATTGAGGAGCTCCAGGCCCTGGCCCGGAGGGTGGAGGCGGAGGCCACGATCTATCCCAGGGATGCCGCCCCGGCCCAGGAAAAGACAGCCGGACATCACAGCCATCATCATGATCATGGGGACTGCTGCTGCGGCCATGGAGACCATGACGAACATGAGCATGGGGGCTGCGGCTGCGGGCACGGGGAGCATGAGCATGGGGAGTGCTGCTGTGGTCACGAAGAGCACGACCATCATGACCACCACGATCATGAGGAAGGCGGCCACCATCATGATTCCGAAGCGGGCGGCCAGGAGGGACGCTCCCTGGCCATCGGGGCGGGGCTGTTTGCACTGGGGGTGATTCTCAGGCCCTTTATTCCCGGCGGGGCGGAGACCCTCATCTTCCTGGTGACCTATGTGCTGCTGGGGGCCCAGGTGGTGGTGGACGCCGCTAAGAACCTGGTGAAGGGCCGGATGCTGGATGAAAACTTCCTGATGGCCCTGGCCTCCATCGGCGCCTTCTTCATCGGCAATGCCCCCGAGGGCGTGGGTGTAATGCTGTTCTACCGGGTGGGCGAGTGGTTCGAGCACAGGGCGGTGGAGCGCAGCCGCAGCCAGATCATGGAGGCGGTGGATCTGCGGCCGGAGGTGGTCCGGCTGGCGGAGGGAGATCAGATTCGGGAAATTCCCGCCGGGGAGGCCAAAGCCGGGGATCTGGTGCTGGTTCGGCCCGGGGACCGGGTGCCGCTGGACGGCGTGGTGGTCTCCGGCGAGAGCCGCATTGACACCGCGCCCATCACCGGCGAGCCGGTGCCCATCCGGGCCGGGGCCGGGGATGCGGTGACCTCCGGCTGTGTCAACCTGACGGGCCAGCTTACGGTGCGGGTGGAAAAGCCCCTCAGCGAATCCATGGTGACGAGAATTCTGGACAGCGTGGAAAACGCCGCCGCCAACAAGCCCAAGGCAGAGCGGTTCATCACCCGCTTCGCCCGGGTTTACACCCCTGTGGTGGTGGGAATCGCGGCGGCAGTGGCCCTGGTGCCCTCGGTGGTCACTGGGAACTGGAATTACTGGGTGTATACGGCCCTGTCCTTCTTGGTTATGAGCTGCCCCTGCGCCCTGGTGCTCAGCGTGCCTTTGGCCTTCTTCGCGGGCATCGGCGTGGGCAGCAAGCGGGGTATCCTCTTTAAGGGGGGACAGTCCATGGAGGCCATGGGCCAGCTCAAGGCCGTGGTCATGGATAAGACCGGCACCATTACCCGGGGGGACTTCCGGGTTCAGAAGATCGAGGGCGGCGATGCCGTGCTGGAGCCGTGCGCCTGCTGCGAACAGGATTCCACCCACCCCATTGCCGAGAGCGTGGTGGCCGAGGCCAGGAAGCGGGGCATTGCTCTGCGGCGGCCGGAGAGCAAGGAAGAACTGGCCGGCCGGGGCATCCGGGCAAAGCTGGAGGGCCGGAGTGTGCTCTGCGGCAACGGCCGGCTGCTGGAAGAGAACGGCGTGGCCTATCCCCGGGAGGAGGCCTACGGCACCCGGGTGCTGGTTGCGGCGGATGGGGTCTATTTGGGAGCCCTGGTGATTGCCGACACCGTCAAGCCCGGGGCGGAGCAGGCCGTCCGGCGGCTCCGGGAGCGGGGTATCCACACCGTCATGCTCACCGGCGACGCCGTGGACAGCGCCCAGGCGGTGGCGGGAATGGTGGGCATCCAGGAGGTCCACGCGGGGCTGCTGCCCCAGCAGAAGCTGGAACGGCTCCAGGCCATCCGGGAGGAGCGGGGCGCGGTGATGTTCGTGGGCGACGGCATCAACGACGCGCCGGTGCTGGCCGGTGCCGACGTGGGCGCGGCCATGGGCAGCGGCGCCGACGCGGCCATCGAGGCGGCGGATGTGGTATTTATGACCTCCGATGTGGAAGCGGTTCCCCAGTCCCTGGCCATTGCGGCGGACACCCGGAGAATCGCCTGGCAGAACGTGGTGTTCGCCCTGGCGGTGAAGCTTGTGGTGATGCTGCTGGGCCTGTTTGGCCACGCGAATATGTGGCTGGCGGTGTTTGCCGACTCGGGCGTTGCCATGCTGTGCGTCCTCAATTCCATTCGGATGCTGTATCATAAAAAGTGATTGTTTTTTTGGAAGGAGGGCCCCCGCGGTGCGGGGGCCTTTTCCCGGCTTGCAGCCCCGGGGGAAATCTGCTATACTTATACTGATATTCAATAAAAAACTTTAATTCGCTGAATTGAAGTTTTTTATATGAAGATCATAATGAGACGGATTTCTGT
>DETX01000029.1 GCA_002362145.1 Clostridiales bacterium UBA3277 | reverse complement strand
CCCAACGGCTCCGGAAAGTCCAATATCTCCGACGCCATTTTATGGGTCATGGGAGAGCAGAGCACCAAGACCCTCCGGGGCGCGAAGATGGAGGACGTGATCTTCGGCGGCACCCAGAAGCGCTCCGCCGTGGGCTTTGCCGAGGCCACCCTGACCCTGGACAACACCGACCGGGCCCTTTTGTACGACGCCGACGAGGTGATGGTCACCCGGCGCTACTACCGCTCCGGGGACAGCGAATACTACATCAACAAGCAGTCCGCCCGGCTGCGGGACATCAACGAGCTGTTCATGGATACGGGCCTGGGCCGGGAGGGTTACAGCAACATCGGCCAGGGCCGCATTGACGAGATTCTGGCCCTGAAAAGCGGCGACCGCCGGGAGATTTTCGAGGAAGCGGCGGGCATTTCCAAATACCGCCACCGCAAGGAGGAGACCGAGCGTCAGCTCCAAAAGACGGAGGAAAATCTGCTGCGCATCGGGGACAAGGTCTCCGAATTGGAAATGCAAATCGAGCCCCTCAAGCAGCAGTCGGAAAAGGCCAAAAAGTACTTGGAGCTCAAGGATGAGCTCAAGGGCGTGGAGGTGGCCGTATGGCTGGAGACCCTGGATAAGCTCTCCGCCGCCGCCAAGAAGGCGGAAGAGGACTACGCCTCCGCCTCCTTCGTCCTTCAGCAGGCCCATGATGATTTGGACGGCCTCTACCGTCAGGCGGAGAATCTGGCCGGGGAACTGCGGCAGCGGGACGAGGAGCTGGAAACCGTCCGCCTGAAGGCGAATATGCTCTCCGGCACCCACCAGCAGCTGGACGGCCAGATGGCCGTGCTCCGGGGAAATGTGGAAAACAATGAGAAAAACCTCTCCCGGATTCAGGAGGAACTGCGGGGCCAGGAGGACCGCAGCGGCGGCATCGCCGCCCAGATGGACCAGGCCCAGAGCCGCGTTGAGGAGATTGACACCCAGCTTGCGGAAAAGCGCCGGGAGCTTGGCCAGCTTCAGCAGAAGCTCACCACCCTGACGGCCAATGCCCAGGGCCTTACCAGGCAGTTTTTGGAGCTGCGGGGGACCGAGGCCGACCTCTCCGCGGACCTTGCCGGCCGCCAGGCGGATGTGCGGGGTCTGGAAGAGAGCATGGTCACCAGCCGCCAGCGCCTGGAAGAGCTGGAGGGAGACCTGGCCTCGGGAAATGCCCGCCGCCATGAGGCGCAGCAAAATCTGGATACCTGCCGGGAAGCGCTGAAAAAGGCCCGGGAGGACGTGACCGCGGCCAACAACACCATCGCCGGTTATACCCTGCGGCAGTCCGGCCGTTTAAAGCGCCGGGATGAGCTTCAGCAGAAGCAGCGGGAGCTAAACTCCAAGCAGGACGCCGTCGCCGCCAAGCTCCGGGTCTACCGGGCCATGGAGCGGGATTTTGAAAGCTATAATAAGGCCGTGCGAATGGTCATGCAGGAGGGCCAGCGGGGCGCCCTGCGGGGCATTCACGGGCCTGTGTCCCGGCTCATCCGCACAGAGGACGCCTATACCGTGGCCATCGAGATCGCCCTGGGCGCCGCCATGCAGCAGATTGTGGTGGGCTCGGAGCAGGACGGCAAGGCCGCCATCTCCTATTTAAAACGCACCGGCGGCGGCCGGGCCACCTTCCTGCCCCTGACCACCATTCAGGGCAGGAGCCTTCAGGAAAACGGCCTGGAGGACTGCCGGGGCTTTGTGGGCGTCGCCGCGGGGCTTGTCACCTGCGAGGAGCGCTACCGGGGAATTGTGGACAATCTCCTGGGGCGGACCGTCATCGTCCAGGACATGGACGCTGCCATCTCCATGTCCCAGAAGTACCGGGGCCGGTTTAAGATTGTCACCCTGGACGGCCAGGTCATGAACCCCGGCGGTTCCATGACCGGCGGCTCCGTCAATAAGGACGCCGGCATCCTGTCCCGGGCGAACGAACTGGAAAAGCTGGCGCTCCAGGAAAAGAATCTGGGGGAGGAGCGGCTCATTCTGGAGGCAGACCTTCAGGAGGCCCAGCGCCAGTACGACCAAGTGGAGTTCCAGCTCACCGCCGCCAGGGACCAGCTTCGGGAGGCGGAGGACCAGGTGCTCCGGCTCCAGGGCCAGGAAAAGCAGCATGAGATCCTTCTAAACGCCATTTTGGAGGCGGAGGCCTCCGCCAAGCGGGAACGGGACAGCCTGGACAGCCGGAACCGGTCCGACCGGGAGCGATACGCCGCCCAGCAAGCGAAGATTCAGGTCTATACCCAGCAGCTGGAGGACACCCGCCGGACCCTGGCAAAGCTGGAGGGAAGCCAGAGCGAGGCCTCCCGGGAGAGCGCCGGGCTGACGGAGAAAATGACCGCCTGCAAGACAGAGGAAGCCGCCCTGGACGCCGAGCGGACCACGGCCCTGTCTCATATCCAGGACCTTCGCTCCCTCCGGGACGCCATGGAGGGCGACCGGGAGAAGCGGATGGAGCTGATGAATTCCATCCGGGAGGACACCCGGCGTCTGGAAGAGGAAATCGCCCAGCTCAAGCTCAGGCAGGAGGAAAACGACGCCCAGAGCGCCGGGATGGAAGAAAAAATGCGCCAGACCGTCGCTGCCAGAGCCCAGACCGAGGCGGCCAAGACAAGATCGGAACGGGAGGCCCAGGAAAAGAACAAGGACATCCTGAACATGGAGCGGGCCTGTGCCCTTCTGGAACAGAAGAAGGTCACCTCCGGCATGGAGGAAAAGCAGATCATCGACAAGCTCTGGGACAGCTACGGCTTGACCCCCGGCACCGCGCCGGAATTCCGGGGAGAGATTGAAAACGCGGCCGCCGGAAACCGCCGGGCGGCTGAGCTCAAGCGGAAAATCGCGGCCCTGGGCACCCCCAACCTGGGTGCCATCGAGGAATACGCCCGGGTCAGCGAGCGCTACGAATATCTGGTCGGACAGCGGGACGACGTGCTGGGCGCCAAGCGGGACTTAGAGGGAATCATCCGGGACATCACCAAGGAAATGACCACCATTTTTGTGGAGGAATTCGGGAAGATCGACCACTATTTCGGGGAGACCTTCCAGGAGATGTTCGGCGGCGGCAAGGGCCAGCTGATTTTGGAGGACCCGGAGGCGCCCCTGACCTGCGGCATTGAGATCCGGGTCCAGCCCCCCGGAAAGCAGGTCAAGACCATCACCCTCCTCTCCGGCGGCGAGAAGGCCTTTGTGGCAACGGCCCTGTACTTCGCGATTTTGAAGGTCCGGCCCACGCCCTTCTGCCTGTTGGACGAGATCGACGCGGCCCTGGACGACCGGAACGTGGAGCGCTTTGCCAGCTATCTGCACAACCTGGCGAAAAAGACCCAGTTCATCGTCATCACCCACCGCCGGGGCACCATGGAGAGCGCAGATGTGCTCTACGGTGTGACCATGCAGGAGCAGGGCGTCAGCAAGCTGCTGCGTCTGGACCTGAATCAGATGGAAGAATATTTGGGCATCGTGGAATAAAGAAAGGAAATCACATGGGATTTTTTGATAAGATCAAGGCGGGTCTGACCAAGACCCGGGACGCCCTGAGCAGCAGCCTCGGCAGCGTATTTTCCGGCTTTTCGGAGATCGACGACGATTTTTACGACGAGCTGGAGGAGAGCCTGATCCTGGCGGACCTGGGGGTGGACACGGCGGTAAAGACCGTGGAAAGTCTGAAAAAAACCGTCCGGGAGCGGCACCTGAAAACCCCGGAGGAGGCCAAGGAGGCCATGAAGGACATCCTGACGGAGATGCTGAACGTGGGGGACACGGAGCTGAATCTCTCCACTCACCCTGCGGTGATCCTGGTCATCGGCGTCAACGGCGTCGGCAAGACCACCACCATCGGCAAGATTGCCAAGCAGCTGACAGATGCGGGAAAGAAGGTCCTGCTGGTGGCGGGAGATACCTTCCGGGCCGCCGCGGCGGACCAGCTGGAAATCTGGGCCGGACGCAGCGGGGCGGACATTGTGCGCCAGCATGAGGGGGCGGACCCCGCCGCCGTGGTCTACGACGGCATCCAGGCCGCCCGGGCCAGAGATGTGGATGTGATCCTCATCGACACCGCCGGACGGCTCCACAACAAGCAGAACCTGATGAATGAGCTCAATAAGATCAGCCGTATTGTGAATCGGGAGCTGCCGGAGGCCGCCAAGGAGGTTCTGCTGGTCCTCGACGGCACCACCGGCCAGAACGGCCTCATCCAGGCCAAGCAGTTTAAGGAGATTGCCGGTGTCACGGCCATTGCCCTGACCAAGCTGGACGGCACCGCCAAGGGCGGCATTGTCATTGCCGTGGCCGATGCCCTGCAAATTCCGGTGAAGTTCATCGGAGTGGGGGAGCAGGCGGAGGATTTGATGCCCTTCCGGGCCCGGGATTTTGTGGAGGCGCTGATTTGATGAAAGTTGTATTGGCCAGCAAAAATAAGCACAAATTAGAGGAGATCAGCCGCATCACCGAAAAGTTCGACATGGAGCTGGTGATGGAAAGCGAGCTGGGCGTGGACATCGACGTGGAGGAGACGGGGACCACCTTCGAGGAAAACTCCCTGCTCAAGGCCAAAGCCGTCATGGAGGCCACGGGCCTTCCGGCCCTGGCCGACGATTCCGGCATTGCGGTGGATGCCCTGGGGGGCCAGCCTGGGGTCTACTCCGCCCGGTACGGCTTTGACGACAGTCTCGACGACTGGGGCCGTTTGATGCTTCTGCTGAAGAACACGGAAAACGTCCCCGAGGGCCAGCGCCAGGCCCAGTTCGTCTGTGTCATCACCCTGGTGACCCCGGAGGGGCAGACCATCCAGGCCAGGGGCGAAATCCATGGGGAGCTGCTGCGGGAGCCCCGGGGGGAGAACGGCTTCGGCTATGACCCCATTTTCTACTACCCGCCCATGGGCATGACCACGGCGGAAATGCCGCCGGAGGAAAAGAACCGGGTCTCCCATCGGGCCAATGCCTTAAACATTTTTTACGAAAAGCTCAAGGAGGCAGGCTATGCTCACAAGTAAGCAGCGCGCGGAGCTCCGCGCCCAGGCCAATGCTCTGGAAACCACCCTGATGGTGGGAAAGGACGGCGTCACAGCCGGAATTATTGAGGAAGCGGACCGGCAGCTCACCGCCCGGGAGCTGGTGAAGGGTAAGGTCTTGGAGGCCGCCCTCATGTCTCCCCGGGAGGTCAGCGACGCCCTGTGTGAAGCCCTGGGCGCCGAGGGAATCGTCTGCCTGGGCTCCAAGTTTGTCATTTGGCGCTACAGCGAAAAATGCCAGGAGGAGCGGAACCAGACCGGCCGCGCCAGGCGCAAAGCCCCCGCCAAGGGAAACGCGGACCCGGTGGGCAAGGGCATCCGTGCCCGCCGCCAGGCAGCCCAGAAGGTCCGGGAGCAGCGCAACCAATACTTTAAGGAGCAGGCCTTGGAGCGCTCCATCGAAAAGAGTCTGGAAAAGAAGCGTCGTCAACAGCAGCGCTGAGGGGCAGAAGGAGGGGTCTTGTGGAACGGATCGGTATTTTCGGCGGCACCTTTAACCCGCCACACATCGGACATATCCATGCGGTAAAGCAGGCCATTGAGGCCCTGAATCTCCAAAAGGTCTTTCTTGTGCCGGACTGCATCGCCCCCCATAAGACCATGGCCCCGGGGTCTCCCACGCCGGAGGAGCGCCTGGAGATGCTGAAAATCGCCATAAGCGGCGACCCGCGTCTGGAGGCCTGTGACATTGAGCTTAAGCGGGGGGGCGTCAGCTACACTGCCGACACGGTGGCATCCTTAAAGGAGCGGTATCCCGATTCGCAGCTGGTTCTGCTGATGGGCACCGATATGTTCTCCTGTTTCCGTCAGTGGCGGAACTGGGAATCCATTGCCGAAACTGTGGTGATCGGCGTCATGTGCCGGGGCGGAAAAGGGGAGGAAGCGGCCATCCAGGCCGCTGGTCAGGAGCTGGAAGCCCGGGGCGTCCGGGTGGAGCAGATAAGGAACGACGCGGTGACCATCTCCTCCACCCAGATGCGCAGGCTCCTGGCGTTTCGCTGCGGCGATGATTTCCTGCCGGCAGGGGTAGGGGACTATATCCGGGAAAAGGGCCTCTACGATGGCGGCGCGGACTGGAAAAACCTTCCGATGGAGGAGCTGGAGCGGGTGGTCATCCGCCTTCTCAACCCCAACCGGGTGGCCCATGTCCTGGGCTGCCGGGACACGGCGGTGGACCTGGCCAGGTGCTGGGGCGCCGACGTCACCGACGCGGCCCGGGCCGGTATTCTCCACGATATCACCAAGGCCATCGACGGCCCCCTGCAGTTGACACTGTGCGCGGCCTATGGTAAAATACTGAGTGATTTTTCCCGCCGGTATCCCAAAACCCTCCACGCCCTGACAGGTTCTCTGGTGGCGGAGCGGATTTTCGGAGAAAACCCGGCGGTGGTCAGCGCCATCCGCTACCATACCACCGGCCGGGCGGATATGAACACTTTGGAAAAGATCATCTACGTGGCGGACTATATGGAGCCCAACCGGAATTTTCCCGGCGTGGAGCGGCTGCGGTCCCTTGCCTACGAGGATTTGACCGGAGCGCTGAAGCTGGGGTTGGAAATGACCATGGATCATCTGAAGGAACAGGGAAGCGAGACATCCCCGGAATCCAGGGAGGCCCTCGACTTCCTGGACGGATACATCCCCCAAATTTAGAAAGGAAGGAAGCTATGCTTACACCCAAACAGATCGCCTATGAAGTGACCAAGGCTCTGGATGAAAAGAAGGGCCAGGATTTGAAGCTGCTGAAAATCGACCGGGTCAGCTCCCTAGCGGATTATTTTCTCATCTGCACCGGCACCTCCAACACCCACGTCAAAACCCTCTGCGACTATGCCGAGTACACCCTGGAGCAGCTGGGGGAGACCATGCTCAGCCGGGAGGGCCATCGGGGCAACAGCTGGGAGCTGCTGGACTATGGCACCATCGTGGTCCACGTGTTCACCGAGGAGGCCCGGAAATTTTACGATCTGGAGCGGCTCTGGGCGGATGCCGAGCAGATTGACCTTGCGGATATCGTCTGTCCGGAATGACAGATTTCAGATAGGCTCTAGAGAAATTGGAAAGGAGTGTTTTCAGTGAATTACGATCACGCGCGCATTGAAGCAAAGTGGCACCAGTATTGGCAGGACCATGACACCTTCCACACGGATGTCTGGGACTTCTCCAAACCCAAATACTATGTGCTGGATATGTTCCCCTATCCCTCCGGCGTGGGCCTCCATGCCGGCCATCCCGAGGGCTATACGGCCACGGACATCATGTCCCGGATGAAGCGGATGCAGGGCTACAACGTGCTGCACCCCATGGGCTATGACTCCTTCGGCCTGCCTGCC
The DNA here is from genome assembly GCA_002362145.1 of Clostridiales bacterium UBA3277. GTDB lineage: Bacteria > Bacillota > Clostridia > Oscillospirales > Oscillospiraceae > Faecousia. The sequence continues at coordinate 516 of DETX01000029.1, read as the reverse complement.
GAGCAGTACGCCGTCTCCACCGGCAACCATCCCGCCGGCTTTACCCAGGAGAATATCAAGACCTTTTCCGCCCAGCTCAAGGAACTGGGCTTTGACTACGACTGGTCCAAGATGGTCATGACCTCCGACCCCGGCTTCTACAAGTGGACCCAGTGGATCTTCAAGAAGCTCTATGAGGCCGGCTATGCCAAGCGCATCGAAATGCCCGTGAACTGGTGCGAGGAGCTGGGCACGGTGCTGAGCAACGACGAGGTCATCGACGGCAAGTCCGAGCGGGGCGGCTACCCCGTGGTGAAGAAAAACATGATGCAGTGGGTCATTGACCAGCCCGCCTTCGCCGAGAAGCTGCTGGAAGGCCTCGATGAGATCGACTGGCCGGAGTCCACCAAGGAGATTCAGCGCAACTGGATCGGCAAGTCCACCGGCGTGGAGGTGGACTTCCAACTGGTGGGCGGCGGACAATTCTCCATCTATACCACCTGCATCGAGACCATCTACGGCATCACCTTCATGGTG
>DETX01000048.1 GCA_002362145.1 Clostridiales bacterium UBA3277 | reverse complement strand
AAGATCCGCAAGGTCATCATCGCCTACGAGCCCATCTGGGCCATCGGCACCGGCCTGACCGCCACCCCCGACCAGGCCGAGGAGGTCTGCGAGATGATCCGCAGCGTGGTACGTAAGCTGTACTCCTCCAAGAACGCCCGGGCCATCTCCATCCTGTACGGCGGCTCCATGAACGAGAAGAACGCCTTCGAGCTGCTGGCTCAGCCCGACATCGACGGCGGCCTCATCGGCGGCGCTTCCCTGGTGCCCGAGAAGTTCGTGAAGATCATCGAGGCAGCCAACCAGCCCACCCTGTAAATTCTCACCGCAAAAACCGGGCAGCCGCGAAAAAGCGGCTGCCCGAATTGTTTGAAGCGAAGCCCGAAAACCACACGAAAATGGGGTGTTTTTCATGATTACCCAATACCTTTCCGCCGCCGACCCGGCTACCCCGGCCATCGCGGCGGCGCTCATCCGTCAGGGGCAGCTGGTGGCCATCCCCACGGAGACCGTCTATGGCCTGGGGGCCAACGGCCTGGACGAGGCCGCCGTGGCCAAGATCTTCCAGGCCAAGGGCCGTCCCCAGGATAACCCCCTGATCCTGCACATCTGCGGACCGGAGCAGATCGAGGACTTCTGCCACCACATCCCCCAGAAAGCCTATACCCTGGCGGAGGCCTTCTGGCCGGGGCCCCTGACCATGGTGCTGCCCGCCCGGGACGTGGTGCCCCGGCGGACCACCGGGGGATTGGACACCGTGGCCGTCCGCTGCCCGGACAACGCCGTGACCCGGGAGATCATCCGTCTGGCCGGCGTGCCCATCGCCGCCCCCTCGGCAAACCTCTCCGGCAAGCCCTCCACCACCACCGCCGACCACGTCCGCCACGACCATGACGGAAACATCGCCGCCGTGGTGGACGGCGGACCCTGCCGGGTGGGGGTGGAGTCCACCATTGTGGACTTGACCGAGGACCGGCCCCGGCTCCTGCGGCCCGGCGGCATCACTCCCGAGCAGCTGACTGCCGTTCTGGGGGATCTGGTCATCGACAGGGCCGTCACCGCCCAGATTGACAAGGACGCGGTGGTAAAGGCCCCGGGCATGAAGTACCGCCACTACGCCCCGGCGGAGCCGGTGGTCATCGTCTCCGGCTCCCGGGAAAAGGCGGCGGCCTACATCCGCGCCCACTTTACCCCCGGGGACCGGGTGCTCTGCTTCCGGGAGGAGCTTCCCCTGTACGAGGGCTGCGCCCCCCTGGCCTACGGCTGGGAGGCCGACGTGGAGAGCCTCTCCGCCGGGCTCTTTGCCGCCCTCCGGGAGCTGGACGACCCCGCCATCGGCCAGGTCTACGCCCGGTGCCCCGTGGGCGGGGGCGTGGCCTACGCCGTTCAGAACCGGCTGAAAAAGGCCGCCGCCTTCCACATTGTGGACGCGGAGGCGGAGGCATGATCCTGGGCATCACCGGCGGCACCGGCTGCGGCAAGACCACTCTGCTCCGGCTGATTGAAGGGCAGGGCGGGCTGATTCTGGACTGCGACGCCATTTACCACGATCTGCTCCAATGGGACAGGGCCCTCCTGGCCGCCATCGAGGGAAGGTTTCCCGGGGTGGTGGAGGACGGCCGCTTGCAGCGCAAAAAGCTGGGAACCATCGTCTTTTCCGACAGGAAGGCCCTGGAGGATCTGAACCGGATCACCCACAGCGCGGTGAAGGCTCAGGTCGCGGCGCGTCTGGAAACCGCCCCGGCCCTGGCCGCCATCGACGCCATTGCCCTCCACGAGAGCGGCCTGGCGGAACTGTGCGATGTCACCGTGGCGGTGACGGCCCCCCTGGAGGACCGGGTGCGGCGGCTCATGGCAAGAGACGGCATTTCGGAAAGCTACGCCCGCAGCCGCATCGCCGCCCAGCACGGGGAAGGCTGGTTCCGGGAGCGGTGCGACGTGACCCTGCGCAACGATGGCACCCGGGAGGCATTTGCCGACAAATGTCTTGCTTTTTTGCGGAGCCAGGGTATAATGGAATAAGTGAGCTTTGGCGGAGGCCGCGCCTGCGCCATTTCTGTACCTATTTAAAACAAGGAGATGTTTTCCCATGACCAACGAAGAACTCAAAGACGCTTTGCTCATGGCCCCCAAAAACGGCTGCACTCGGCTGGATGAGGCCCAGAAGGCCGAGATGGAAGCCTACGCGAAGCGCTACATGGATTTTATGACCGCCTGCAAGACCGAGCGGGAGGCCACCGCCTGGGCCGTCCGCAAGGCTGAGGGCCTGGGCTTCAAGCCCTTCACCCCCGGCATGGACGTCCACCCCGGGGACAAGATCTACTACAACAACCGGGACAAGGCCATCGCCCTGGCCGTCATCGGCACGGAGCCCCTCAGCCGCGGCGCCAACATCTGCGCCGCACACGTGGACTCCCCCCGGCTGGACCTGAAGCCCAATCCCCTGTATGAGGATTCCGAGATCGCCTACTTCAAGACCCACTACTACGGCGGCATCAAGAAGTACCAGTGGACCGTCACCCCCCTGGCCATCCACGGCGTGGTCTGCCGGAAGGACGGCTCCATGGTCACCGTCACCATCGGCGAGGACCCCTCGGACCCCATCCTGATGGTCTCCGACCTGCTGGTCCACCTGGCCGCCGACCAGATGCAAAAGCCCCTGGCCAAGGGCATCGAGGGTGAGCAGCTCAACGTCATTCTGGGCACCGAGCCCCTCACCGGCGAGGGCAGCGACCTGGTCAAGCTGAACATCATGCGCCTGCTGAACGAGAAATACGGCCTGGTGGAGGCCGACTTCCAGTCCGCCGAGCTGACCATGGTCCCCGCGGGCCCCGCCCGGGAGGCCGGTCTGGACCGGAGCCTCATCAGTGCCTACGGCCACGACGACCGGGTCTGCGCCTACGCGGAGCTGGAAGCCCTGTTTGCTCTGGAGTCCCCCGCCAAGACCGCCGTGTGCATCCTGGCGGACAAGGAGGAGATCGGCTCCGTGGGCATCTCCGGTATGCAGAGCCACTATTTTGAGCACTTCATGGGCACCCTGTGCGATGCCCAGGGGGTCAAGCTGGAGGACTGCTTCGCCGCTTCCTTCTGCCTCTCCGCCGATGTCTCCAACGCCTTCGATCCCAACTTCCCCGAGACCTGCGAGCGGCGGAACAACTCCTTCCTGAATTACGGCATTTCCATCTGCAAGTACACCGGCTCCCGTGGCAAGGGCGGCTGCTCCGACGCCTCCGCCGAGGCCATGGGTCATGTCCGCAGCACCCTGGACGGCGCCGGGGTAATCTGGCAGCTGGCGACTCTGGGCAAGGTGGACCAGGGCGGCGGCGGCACCGTGGCCGCCTACATGGCAAACCGCAACATCGTCACAGTGGATGCTGGTGTGCCCGTGCTGAGCATGCACGCGCCTCTGGAGCTGGTTTCCAAGCTGGACTGCTACGAGACCATGCTGGCCTGCAAGGCAATTTATCTGGCGTAAACATTCCGAGCCCCTCCCGGGTGGGAGGGGCTCATACTGATATTCAATAAAAAACTTTAATTCGCTGAATTGAAGTTTTTTATATGAAGATCATAATGAGACGGATTTCTGT
>DETX01000082.1 GCA_002362145.1 Clostridiales bacterium UBA3277 | reverse complement strand
GAGCTTAGCTCCTGGTCAAGGTCCAGGGTGTAGGTCACCGTCCCGTCGGTGCTGGTGAAGGTATCCTGGTAGGTCAGCCTTTCGTCCAGAGGGGCCGTGGCCTGAACGGTGGCGTTTTGCTGGAAAACACCGTCATTTTTGCTGGTGACCACATCCTTTTTGGGATTTTCTACGCAGCCCGCCAGCAGGGAGAGGCACAAAGCTCCGCAGAGCCCGGCGGTAAAATACTTCTTTTTCATATGAGAGATACCTCCTGTTTACAGAATACTGCCGTCCACGGCATTGATCCAGACCAGATCGTAGCGCTCGTTCTGCCCGGTTTCAAAAAAGTTTTCCAGATGCTCTCCCGTGGCCTGGCTGTAAAAATCGGGATGGCCGTATACGACAATGGCGGGGGAATAGTAGAAAACACCCTCCTGGTTGGGGACATTCATCCGGGCCAGACCATATTCCAATTCGCTTATCGTCACCTGACAGGTCATAGGCTCGGGATACCAGGAATTCATGACGCCGTACTGTTTTGTCTCCTCCAAACCGGTTAGGGAAAAGTAGTTTTTTACCCTGTCCATCAGTTCTTCCAGGGGCAGGGTGGCGACGCCTTCGTTGACCACCGATTTGACGTCCACGGGAGATTCCAAATCGAAGGAAATCAGGTCGCCGTTGGCGGAAAATCGGAAACTGGCACAGGAAATTTTGTAGCTAGATGCGTTCGCGTCGCTGCCGGTCAAGTAGATCAGCTGCCCGTCAAGGGCGGGAACACCCCCAAATACCGGGGTGGTCAGCACCTCAATCGTGTATTCCGGGGCATCCACAAAGTCCTGCTTCTCCACATGAACATCCCGGATTCCCCATGTGCCCAGCTCCATCCGGTCCAGAAGCGCCTGGGCCTTCTCCCGGGCGGCTGTAACCTGTTCTTCGGTGGGCTCCGGGGTCCGGCACAGCTTCGCCCGCAGATAATCCGTTTCGCCAAATAAGCCTAGCCCGCTGGAGAGCCCGACGGAGACCTCGCTGAGCTTGTAATCCTTCTTGTCCCTGCAAAGGGCGTAAATATTGTACTCGATGTCTCCCAGCTTCACCGTTGCGGAAATGACGTCATTTCCATGGGCGTCTCTCTGGTATGCCTTATCTCCCCGGAAGGTCCAGTCGCAGGGCTTCTGAGGATTTTCCTCCGGGGCGGTTTCCAGCTGGGTGGTGAAATACTGGATATACCACTTGATCAGGTCCACTTCCTCGGAAAAATCCGTGTGCCCGTTACCCTCCCGTTGATATAACCTGGCCAGGGCGTCCTGGGTTGCAAGGCCGGACATCCAGCTTATGTACGCCTGCAGCTGCTGCTTGGAGAATTTCGGGTCCGTCTGGGGCATCTTCTCGTAGAATTCCGCGTCGCCGAAAATAGCCCGGGCCACCCGTTCTACATCCTCTCCGGTGAGGTAATGGGGCACCACCTCCACCACGGGAAGGGGCTGAGAGCTTAGCTCCTGGTCAAGGTCCAGGGTGTAGGTCACCGTCCCGTCGGTGCTGGTGAAGGTATCCTGGTAGGTCAGCCTTTCGTCCAGAGGGGCTGTGGCCTGGACGGTGATGTTCTGCTGGAAAACGCCGTCATTTTTGCTGGTGACCACGTCCTTTTTGGGGCTCTCCGCGCAGCCCGCCAGCAGGGAGAGGCACAAAGCTCCGCAGAGCCCGGCGCTAACGGATTTCTTTTTCATGAGGACACATCCTTTCGCGGTGGTTGTGACCCTATCATAGCAGGTTATCCCCTGGGATACGTTAAGAAAAAAGAAGGATTTTCCTAAGATTTTCCTAAGAAATCCCTTACTGATTACGGCTTTCTTAATTTTCCGCCTGGGGCGACATGGGCAGCACGACGGTAAAGGTGGTGACCTGCTTCTCGCTGGAAACGGAGATGCTGCCCCCGTGGGCCGTGACGATTTCTTTGGCGATGGCGAGGCCCAGACCCGCGCCGCCGGTATTGGTGGAGCGGGCGTCGTCCAGCCGGTAGAACTTCTCAAATATGGAGTCCAGCTTCTGCTTGGGGATGGTCTTGCCGAAATTCGCCACAGAAATCACCAGGCTCTGCCCCTCCCGGGCCGCTTTGATCTCAATGTCGGTATGGTCATAGCTGTAGGCAATGGCGTTTTTGAGAATGTTGTGGAATACCCGGGCCAGCTTGTCCGGGTCGGCGGTAATGGACAGCTCGTCGTCGGCGTGGATGCTGATGGTCTTGCCCTGGGGCTCCAAAACGGGGTAGAATTCGTCTGCCATCTGCATGAGCATATAGCCCAGGTCGAAGCGCTCTTCTTCCAGCACAATTTCGTGGAGGTTGTACCGGGTGATGTCAAAGAATTCGTTGATGAGGTTCTCCAACCGCAGGGACTTGTTCAGGGTGATGCTCGTATACTTGGCCCGCTGCTCGGCGGGCATATCCGGCGCCTCCTTCAGAAGGCTCAGGTAGCCGATCACCGAGGTTAGGGGGGTTTTCAGATCGTGGGCCAGGTAGGCAATGAGATCGTTTTTCCGCTCAGATTCCGCCCTCAGAATTTCCTCGTTGTGCTGAAACTGGTCCTTCAAAATGGCGGCATAGGCGGCCACGTCCTCATACTTTTTGGGGAAAACGGCCTCTTCGTTTCCCGGGGCAAAGTAGGCGCGCATCATCTTCCCGATGCGCCGGGCGGTGTCCCGCTGGGCGGCTCTGGCGGCAAGAAAATGGGTCAGGGCGATGGTCAGGGCCCAAATGGTCCCCAGGATCAGGGTGCACTCCAGAAGAAAGTGCTTGAGCTGGTCCCACCTCAGAACATGGACGTGGACGCTGCCGCCGTTGTTCCAGTAGGCGATGCCCATGTCGATGAAAAAGGTCTTTTCGAACCAGTTGGCGGCTCTGCCCGCCAGAACCACGTCGGCGAAGGCGTATCCGCCCAAGATGATCGCCGCCGTCACAGCGACAAAGACGGCGGCTTTCGCCAGAGATTTTCCCTTAGTTTCCAATTTTATACCCCACTCCCCATACGGTTTTGATATACTTGGGGGACTCGAAGGAGTCGCCCATTTTTTCCCGAAGATGCCGGATGTGCACGGTGATGGTGTTGTTGTTTTTGGTGTAGTATTCCTCGCCCCAGACACCGTGGAACAGATCCTCCGCGCTGACCACGCTGCCGTAATTCTGGCAGAGAATTCTCAAAATGGAGAACTCTGTAGGCGTCAGGGTCAGGGGCTTGTCGTTGAGGGTGCACTCCCGGGTCTTGACATTCAGGGTCAGCCCATTGCAGGTGATCACGTTCTCATCCGGCTGGGCGCCGGTATTATACTGCTTATAGCGCCGCAGCTGGGCCTTCACCCGGGCCACCAGCTCCAGAGGAAGAAAGGGCTTCGTCACATAGTCGCCGGCCCCCAGGGTCAGGCCGGTGATCCGGTCCACCTCGGCGATTTTCGCGGTCAGCATGATGACCGGGTAGTGAAATTCCTGGCGAATCCGCTTACAGAGCTCAAAGCCGCTCATATCGGGAAGCATCACGTCCAAAATAGCCAGATCCAGGCCCTCCGCCGCGATGCAGCCCAGGGCCTCCTGGGCGGTATAGCATTTGAAAACGGTAAACCGCTCATTTTCCAGATACAGCGCCACCAGATCGGTGATCTCCCGCTCGTCGTCCACGATTAAAATTTTCTCAGCCATGGCGTTTCCTCCAAAGAAACGAAAATATCCTTCTATAGCTTATATTATATCGCAGGGCCTGTCAACTTTGTTGTGGATTTCTAAAGACTTTCCTAAGAAAATCCTAATTCTTTAATCAGGTTTTCCTGGCGGCAGCCCGGGCGGGGGAGGGAGGAGGGCAAAAGAAAAAGCCTCGGAAATCCTGGATTTCCGAGGCTTTTGAAACCAATTGACGAAAGGTTAACGCTTGGAGAACTGGGGAGCCCGACGGGCGGCCTTCAAGCCGTACTTCTTTCTCTCCTTCATTCTGGGGTCGCGGGTCATGAAGCCGGCGGCCTTCAGAGCGGGACGGAACTCGGGGTTCAGCAGAACCAGAGCCCGGGAGATGCCGTGACGGATGGCGCCGGCCTGGCCGGAAACGCCGCCGCCGGCGACGGTGACCACCACGTCCACCTTATCCACGGTGCCGGTGGTGACCAGGGGCTGACGGACAATCAGCTTCAGGGTGTCCAGACCGAAATACTCGTCGATGTCCCGGCCGTTGACGGTGATGGCGCCGGTGCCGTTCTCGTAGACGCGGACACGGGCCACGGAGGACTTACGACGGCCGGTGCCGTAAAAATACTTCTTCTTGCTCTCGTACATCTTAAGTTACCTCCAAATTAGTCCTGAGTCCAGGCTTCGGGCTTCTGAGCGGCGTGGGGATGCTCGGCGCCCTTGTACAGGTGCAGGCGGGTCAGAGCGGCCTTGCCCAGGGTGTTCTTGGGCAGCATGCCCTTCACGGCCAGCTCCATGGCGTAGTCGGAGCGGGCGTCCATCATATCGCGGGCCTTGGTCTCCTTCAGACCGCCGATCCAGCCGGACACACGATAGTACTTCTTCTGCTCCAGCTTCTTGCCGGTAAAGACAGCCTTGTCGGTGTTGATAATGATGACATTGTCGCCGCAGTCAACGTTGGGAGTGAAATCGGACTTGTGCTTGCCCCGCAGCAGGTTGGCGGCGGTGACGGCGGTGCGGCCCAGGGGCTTACCGGCAGCGTCCAGCACGTACCACTTGCGCTCCAGGGTCTCCTTTTTCAGCAGAGTAGTGGACATTATGGTTTCCTCCAATTGGATAAAATATTTTGACATTTCCAGGCGTCTGGGGTACAATGTCCCCAAAGCGCCTCATCTTTATATCATAACAAAAACCAAATGTCAACCGTTCTTTTGAAGAATTTTCTAAAATCCCTGCGTAGCTCACGAATGCTTGAAAATTCTCTCGAAATCTCTCAAATGCTCACATGGTATTTTTACATTGTTTTAGGAGGAAATCAGCAAAATGCAGAAGATGGTTGGGCTTCTCCGCCGGTGTGTGGAGGACTATCATATGATCAGTGCCGGAGATAAAATCGCCGTGGGCGTCTCCGGAGGAAAGGATTCCCTGGTGCTGCTTATCCTGCTGGCGGCTCTGCGGGAGTACTTTGACAAGCCCTTTGAATTGGAGGCCGTGACCATTGACATGGGCCTGGGAATGGACTATAGCGCCGTGGAAAAGCTCTGCGGCGACTGGAAGGTCCCCTACCGACTGGAAAAAACCGAAATCGGCCCCATCATATTTGACCACAGAAAGGAAAAGAACCCCTGCTCCATGTGCGCGAAAATGCGCCGGGGGGCATTGAACCAGGCAATTCTGGACCGGGGCTTTAACAAGCTGGCCCTGGGCCACCACTATGACGACGCGGTGGAGACCTTCCTCATGAGCCTGCTGTTTGAGGGGCGGATCAGCTGCTTCCAGCCGGTGACCAATCTGGACCGGACGGGCATCATCCAGATCCGGCCCATGCTCTACATCCATGAAAAAACCGTGGATCACTTTGCCCGGCGGATGGAGCTGCCGATGCTGGAAAACCGCTGTCCGGTGGACAAGACCACCAAGCGGGAGGAGGTCAAGAAGCTGATTTTTGAGCTGAGCAAGACCTATCCCGACTTGAAGGAACGGATTTTCGGGGCGATGCAGCGCTACCCCCTGCCCGCCTGGGAGCCCCAGGGACGCTATAAACGCCCCAAAGATTTATAAATATGCAACACCCCGCCCCCTTTCTTCGTTATCCAGGCAGAAAGGGGGCGGCCCTTTAAGGCAACACCGCACAATGGAAGCTGCGGAGTTGCCTTTCAAAAAGAAAAAATTTTTGCAGCACTTGGTCCGCCCCGTTCGTTATCCAGGCAGAACACGGGGAGGGAACGCTATGATAGAAGAAGCGATGTTCCAGAACAGAATGGAATATGATGCCTACACGCGGTATCTTGAAGCAAAGGAGGGAAGCGGATGTGGGAGGAACTGTATGAAAGATACCGGGGAGAGCTGGTGCGATACGCGGCGCGGCTGTGCGGCAGCGGGGAAGAAGCGGAGGACCTGGTTCAGGAAGTTTTTTTGAGGGCGCTGCAAAACGCGGACACGGTTTTGGACCTGGGACCGAACCAGAAGCGGGCCTGGCTGTACCGGGCGCTGAAAAATCTTTTCTATGACCGCTACCGACGGGGGCGGCTGGAGAGCGCCTACTTAGATTCCCTTCCGGAGGACGGAGCCTACTGGGACCCGGGGCTTCAGGAGACGGAAAACCGCATTCTGCTGGCCCAACTTAGCCCGGAGGACCGGATGCTGTTTCACCTGCGCTATGAGGAGGGGTACAACGCGTCGGAGCTTTCTGAGATGTTCCATATCCCCAAGGGCACGATCCGCTCAAGGCTTTCCAGAATGCGTGGACTGCTGAAAGAAATGCTGGAATAAAAAACAAATACGAAATTTGAAAAATTTAGGAGGAAACTACGATGAAAATGAAGATCAACTGTGCCACCTGTGACGCCCGGAATGTGACGGAAGAAACCCTCGCCGCCTATGAGCAGATTGAGATCAACTGCGCTATGGTGACCGTGACGCCGGAGGCGAAGGCCTTGATGAACCGGTACGCCGTGACCTTGAACTGCGCCAGTGTGCTGGAGGTGGCCAAGGACGTGCGGCTGACCTTTGTGAATGGGCATGCCCAGATCAGCCCCACGGACCGGGTGGCCGAAAAGACCTTTTTGCAGGTCAATGGCTCCCTGGAAATCGCCGCCGGTGCGGAAAAGCAGCTGGAGCAGTATGTGGGCATTCTGGTCAACGGCTCGGTGCAGTACCCCGAGAGCATGAGCGCCTGCCTTGGAAATCTGAAACTCAACGGCAGCGCTTTCTGCTATCCCGACGGAGCCGTGGTGCTTAAGCGCAACGCGGTCATCGACAGAACCTTTGCCCTTCGCGCGAAAAATAAGCTGTACTGGTCCGGCAAGCGGATGGTGATGGTGGACCCCGCGCTGGACCCGGAGGCACTGAAAAAGCGGGGGGCCACCTTCTCCAGCAAGGAGGTCATTCTCGCCGAGGGCAAGGTGGAGAGCATCCTGGACTGCATCGACGAGCAGGCAGAGATAATCATTGTGCCCGACGGCACCAGAGTGGTCATGGATGACGTGGAGCTGAACGAGACGGCGGTGAAGCGGTATGGCAGTAAGCTCTATATCATCGGCGACGTGGAAATTTCCGGCGACGGTGGGGCGGCGCTGGAGAAGCTGGAATATCTGCATATTCAAGGAGACGTGAAGGTTCCCGAGGTGCTGGAGGACCTGCTGCTGGAAAAGGCGGAAATCAAGGGGGATATCCAAATCAGCAAAAGTGAAAAGAGCAGAACCCTGGAGGACCGGCCCTTCCTGAAAATTTCCAAGTGGATGCTGGAGCGGGAGGCAATTCACGTGGAGGACTGCGGGAAGGTGCGTCTGGACGAGGACATTTCCAGGGAGCTGATCCTGGAAAAGCTGACCATCAGCGACTGCGAGGAGGTCATCTGCACCCCGGAGCAGGAGGATGCCCTCAGCATGGTGTGTGAGGATGTGGGGGCCATTGGCAGCGAGGCGGAAGGCGGCCTGGGCGAAATGCTCAAGGGCGTGGCCGGCGGCGTGAAGGCGCTTCTGGACACAAAAGTCATCAACGCCGCGGAATACGTGCTGTAACAATTTGGGGCGGGAGCTTCGGCTCCCGCTTATTTTGAATAATCCCGCCCCCATTTGGGAAAACTTTCCCCATAAGGAGGCGGTAAATTATGGTAAAAGGCATCTCCCGACAGGTGATTGTGGTCCATGCGCCGGACCCGAAGCTCTTTGAGCAGGCCATTTTCATCCTCAAGGACGGCGCGGTGGGGGAGGGCGTCACCGACGAGGCCCTTTTGAAGGAGGCCCAGCAGGCCATCCGGGGCCCCGAGCGGCCAAGAAAGCGGCTGTATCTCTATGGAGCCTTCTGGGCGGCCCTGGGGGCGGCGGCCACGGGACTTGCGTGGCTGGCAACGGTCTTGATTTGAGGGCCGAAGTGGTGTAGAATAGGGAAAAAGACAGAAAGAGAGCCGCCTATGAACATCCGCAGTCTGCAAGTTGAAAATCCCCTGTTTCTCGCGCCCATGGCCGGGGTGACGGACTGGGCCTTCCGGACCGTCTGCGCCCGTCTGGGGGCCGGGGTCACGGTGACGGAGATGGTATCCTCCCGGGCCCTTACCTACCACGACCAGAAAAGCGCCCGATTGCTGAGAAAAAATTCCGGGAGCCTCTGCGGGGCCCAGATCTTCGGCAACGACCCGGATACCATGGCCGAGGGGGCCAGGCTGGCCCTGGAAATTTCCGGCTGTGACTTCATCGATATCAACATGGGCTGTCCCATGCCGAAGATCGCCAATTCCGGCGACGGCTGCGGCCTGATGCGGACCCCTGAGCTGGCGGGGAAGATTGTGACGGCGGTGAGAAACGCCGTGGATGTGCCGGTCACCGTCAAGTGCCGCCTGGGCTGGGACAGGGGCAGTCTGAACGTGCTGGACTTTACCAAGCGGATGGAGCAGAGCGGGGCGGACCTGATCACCGTCCATGGCCGCACCCGGGCCATGCTCTATTCCGGGGTGGCTGACTGGGATATGATCGCCAAGGTCAAGTCCCAGCTCACCATTCCCGTGGTGGCCAACGGCGACATCACCGACGGCGCCGCGGCGGTGCGCTGCCAAAAGCGCACCGGGGCCGACGGACTGATGATCGGCCGGAGCGTGTTCGGCGATCCCTGGATTTTTCAGGAGGCGGGGGCGGCTTTGCGGGGGGAGGAATACCCGGGGCGGCCCTGCCTGCAGGAGCGCATCGCCCTGGCGGTGGAGCAGTTCCGGCTGGCGGAGGAGGACCATGGGGAGCACATCGCCTGTCTGGAAGCGCGGAAGCACTTTGCCTGGTATCTCCGGGGCGTGCCCCACAGCGGCTTTTATAAAAAGGAGATCACCTCCCTTTCCACCATGGAGGACATCTACCGGGTGGCGAAGGATGTGGTCCGGGATCTCAAATAAAAGCTGGATAGGATTTTGTCCGCTCCATATCCTAACCACCGGGAGGTGAAGGATATGAAGCGGATATTTTTTCTGCTGATGCTGCTGCCCATGCTGGTCCTTCCGGTCCGGGCGGAGCCCATCCGGTGGGTGGATTTTCAGGTGCCCTACGAATCTCTGAAATGCGCCATGGATACGGATATCGCCACGAAGGACCAGGAAAAGCACATTTCCTGGATCGACACCCTGGCCCTGGCGGCCTGCCGCACCGGCGGTCAGTGCGGCCTCGCCTCCGTGCGAAAGGCCGTTGCCGATTTAAAGGGAGACAAGCCGCCCCAGGAGCTTTTGGGGGAGCTTTTCAAATACTACGCCTACTACCACGAGGCCTATTCCGCGGCCCTGGGCGGGCTTCTGGGGAGTTATGCCATCGAAAAGGACGGGGTCTGGGTGGCGGATTACGGCCTCAAGGCCTTTTCCCCCATTGCCGCAGGCTACGGCTACGGCCACTGCGACGATTTTGGCGCGGCCCGGTCCTTTGGTTTCAAGCGTAAGCACCTGGGCCACGACATGATGGGTTCCCTGGGCACGCCCATCGTGGCGGTGGAGGGGGGCGTGGTGGAGGCCCTGGGCTGGAACCGCTACGGCGGCTGGCGGGTGGGCATCCGCTCCTTCGACGGCAGGCGCTACTACTATTATGCCCACCTGAAAAAGGACAAGCCCTTTGCCCCAAATCTGAAGGAAGGGGACACGGTCCAGGCGGGGGACCTGATCGGCTTTATGGGCCGGTCGGGCTATTCTGACCGGGAGAACGTCAATAACATTGAGACCGTCCACCTCCACTTCGGCATGGAGCTGATCTTCGACGAGAGCCAGAAGGAGTGCAACAGTGAGATATGGGTCGATGTCTACGACATCATCCGTCTGCTGGACAGCCACCGCTCCTCCATCCGGGACGGCCAGCGGCTCTATCCCTACCGGGACCTGGACGTGGAGGAATACCCAAGGTAAATAATCCGCCGTTCCGTGAATACGGAACGGCGGATTTCTTTATGGGAGAAGTTTTTGGACATCCACCACCGTCAGACGGTTTTCCTCTACGGTGAACCGGATATCCGCCCCGCCGAAGCTCAGGCCGTAAACCCGGCCGGTTTGGCGCTGGTAGGAGGGCCGGGGATCGTGGGACAGAACGCCCAGGGCCGCCGAACGCTTTTCCTCCGGAAGCCGGGACAGCAGCTCCTCCGGGAATGTCACATCCAGCAGAAATTCCCCGGCGGTGTCGGTGAAGCCGCCCAGGGCCTCCGGGTGGCTGTCCGCGTAGGGGACGTAGGGCTTGATGTCGAAGATGGGGGTGCCGTCCATGAGATCGGCGCCGCCCACGTGGAGCACCATCCCCAGGTCCCGGGTCTGCTCCACCCCCAGCAGCCGGACACAGCTTAAGCCTAGACTGTTGGGCCGAAAGGGGGAGCGGGTGGCAAAGACCCCCATCCGGGTGTTTCCACCCAATCTGGGAGGCCGGACCGTGGGGGACCAGTCCCGGCGGACCGCCTCGGAAAACTGCCAGATGAGCCACAGATGGGAGAATCCCTCGATCCCCCGAAGGGCCTCCGCCTGGCGGTACTTCGGCTCAAAGACGATGGTGGAGCGAAGCTCCTCCACCAGGCCGCTCTGCCGGGGAATTCCAAATTTGTCTGGGAAATCGCTGCGCATCCGGGCGATGGCTTCCATGACGGCTTCCATGTCAGGCCCTCCTTTTGCGCAGGCAGAAGGTGACCGCGAAGATCAGGGCCAGAATCAGGCTGATGGCCGCGCCGGCGGAGCAGCCCAGGTAATAGGAGACCGTCAGCCCTCCAATGCCGGAAACCAGGGCGAACAGCACCGAAAGACCGTGATACTGCCGCAAATTCCGGGCCACATTCCGGGCGGCGGCGGCGGGGAGCACCAGAAGGGAGTTTAAGATGAGCAGACCCACGCTGGAAATGCTCAGGGTCACCACCACGGCGATGGCCACCACAAACAGGGTCTGGGACAGTCCCACGGGGATGCCCCGGGAGGCGGCGAGCTGGGGATGGATGGCGGTGAGGGTCAGCCGGTTGGCATAGACCCCCCAGAAAATGACCACGGCCAGCAGCGTCAGGGCCAGGGCGCCGATCTGGGCGGGGGTGACGGAGAGAATGTCGCCGATGAGGTACTGATTGTACTTTGTGAAGCTGCCGCCGCCCAGGGTGGCGGCAAAGATGCCCAGAGCCACGGCGGTGCTGGAAAAGACGCCGATGAGGGTGTCCGCCGCCTGATTGCTGCGGCTGCGGACCCAGGAGAAGAGCAGGGCAAAGACCACGCTGAAGATCACTGCTGCCCAGGTGGGGGAGGTCAGGCCGCAGATGGCCCCGATGGCGATGCCGGTGAAGGCCGAGTGGCCCAGGGCGTCGGAAAAGAAGCTCATCCGGCCGGTGACGATCATGGTGGACAGAAGCCCGAACAGAGGGGCCATGCACAGCAGCGCCAGCAGGGCGTTTTTCATGAAGTCCCAGTGGAGCATTTCGATGGGCAGAAGGTCCCAGAAGGCATACCAGATACTCATTCGGCGTCTCCTTTCATGTGGAAGGACCGGAAAAATTCCGGAGAGGACAGCACCGTCCGGGGGTCCCCCTGGGCCCGCAGCCCCCGGTCAATGAGGACGACCTTGTCGGCATACCGGGGCAGCAGGGAAAAATCGTGGGTGGTCATGAGAATGGACAGATCATAGTTCTTCCGGATCTCATCCAGCATATCCATGAGCACCGTCATGCCCTCCACGTCCACGCCGGAAAGGGGCTCGTCCAGAATCAGAATGTTCGGCAGGGGCTCCAATGCCAGGGCCAGCAGCACCCGCTGCAATTCGCCCCCGGAGAGGGAGCCCACCCGCTTGTCTATGAGCCCTTCCCCGTGGACCCGGGCCAGGCACTCCGGGACCTTTTCCCGCATGGGCTTTCCCAGCCCCAGAAAGGCCGGCCGCTTTGCCATGCAGCAGGCGAAGAGGTCGGCTACGGATACGGGGTCGCTGGGATCAAAGGCAGGGCTCTGGGGCACATAGCCGATGCGGGGCTTTTTGCTGCGCTGGCCGGGCTCTGAAAAGGCGATGACCCCTTCATATTCCCGCTGGCCCAGAATGGCTTTGAGGAAGGTGGATTTTCCGGCCCCGTTGGGGCCGATGATGGCGGCCATTTCCCCGCAGTGCAGATGCAGGCATACGTCCCGGAGGATGTATTCCCCGCCGATTTTGACGGAGAGATTCTCCACCCGCAGACAGCAGGAGTTCCCGCAGGAACCGCCGTGATGGTTTCGGTTCATCCCAAAGCCTCCTTGATGACGTCGATGTTGTGATACATGGCCTCAAAATAGCTGTCTCCGGCCATGGCCATATCCAGTTCATAGACCCCGCAGCCCGTCTCCCGGGCGATGATGGAGGCGGCGCTGGCAGAGCCGCTTTTCTCGGTGAAAATGGCGGAGAGCCGGTGTTCTTCCACCAGGCCAATCAGCTCGATGAGCTCCCGGGCCGAGGCCTCCTGGCCGGATTCTTCCTCCACGGCCTTCAAAATGTCCAGGTCGAACTCCCGGGCAAAATAGGAAAAGCCGTCGTGGAAGGGGATCAGCTCCCGGCAGGTAAGACCGGCGAGGCGCTCCTTTCCATAGGCTTCCAGCTGATCCAGGTCCTCAAGAAGCCCGCTGAGATTTTCGGAAAAGGTATCCCGGTGCTCCGAATACCGGGCGCAGAGCCCGGCGCAGATATTGCGGGCCATGGCCTTGGCGTTTTCGGGGGAGAGCCAGATGTGGGGGTCCTCCTCGTGGTGGTGCCCTTCCAGATCGTGGACCTCATGTTCCTCCTGGCCGCAGAGCAGCGAGATGTCGGCGGAGGCGTCGATGACCGGTGCGCCGGCAAGAAGGTCGTCCATAAAGTCCTCCAGCCCGGCCCCGGAGAGAACCACCACATCGGCGGCCTCCACGGCCTTGACCTGCCTGACGTTCAAGGAGTAGTCGTGAAGGCAGGAGACCTGTTCCGTCACCAGCCGGGTCACGGAAATGCCCGTCCCTTCGGTGATCCGCAGGGTAAATTCATAGACCGGCAGCGTGGTGGCCGCCACCTGGGCGGGGGGCTCGGTACCGGAGCAGCCGGCCAGAAGCCAGGCCAGCAGAAGCAGAAGAGGGATCAGTCGTTTCATAGCATCCTCTTGAATTGAAAAGATTTCTCACTTCCAGTATAGCAAACCTGTCAAGCATTTGGCGGTGAAAGCCGGAGCCAAACAGAGAAAAATGAGAAAATCCCGCAAAATCAGCCCATAGGTGACAGGTGAAAGCGGCATTTGGCCCGGCAGATAAAAAGAGCCTGCCGGAAGGCAGGCTCTTTTAAAGCTCAGATCGTTAGTGGTTCTTGATCCACTCGTCCTTCTTGGTTTTGGCAAGACGCTTGATGTCCTCCTCAGGATAGATGGACTCGGCGCCGCCGCCCACGTGCAGGAAATACAGGCCCTCGGGAGTCTGATACAGGTCCTCTTCGTAGCCCTTGGGATCGCCCAGCACGCCGTAGCTGTAGGTCTTAATCAGAGTGGCGGTCTCGGTGTCGTATTCCTTTTTGCAGATGATCTTCTTCATGGAATAACCTCCTTCCTGGTTAGATCCGATGGATTTATTATACACAATAGGGTTGGGAAATCAAGTCTAAATTCGCCCCAGGGGAAACATTTGGCGTATTTTTGGAAGAAGAGGCTACGGATAAGCGGGTGAAAATGGTTTTTATATGTGAAAGTGCACAAAGAGTTTGAACTGTTTTTAGGAAAAATTCCTTGCGTCTTGCGGGATCTTGTGGTATTCTGGGGAAAAAAGAAGGTGAACGCATGCGAGATTTTCCGGTATTTCCCACGGAAAACGGTGTTTCCAGCCTGACGCTGCGGCAGATCCCCTACACGGGGAAGGCCTATATCCGAATCCAGAGCGCCGCGCCGGAGGGGTTCAGCGCCCA
Source organism: Clostridiales bacterium UBA3277 (assembly GCA_002362145.1). Lineage (GTDB taxonomy): Bacteria > Bacillota > Clostridia > Oscillospirales > Oscillospiraceae > Faecousia. Next base: position 1,764 of record DETX01000082.1, on the reverse strand, counting down.
TCTGGAGGCCTGCCTGGATTTCTGCCGGGCGGCGGGGGCGGCGGAGGTCTTTGCCTCGGGCCACGAGGACCTGGCCCGGTATCCGCTTTATACGGCGGTGCTGGAGCTGCGGGGCACCGCCTGGCGGGACCCCGAAAAGCTGCAAAATTTATTTCCGGTGACGGAGCCCACCGTGGGGCGCTTCCGGGAGTATTTAAACCGCCGGATGGCCCAGGTGGACTGCGCCTCCTACTTGGAAGCCCGGGACGAGCAGACCATTTTAAGCAGCGGCGGAGCCTACTTTGTCCACAGGGATGTGCAGCTTCTGGGGGTGGGCTGGCTGGAAGATGGGAAACTTTTGGCCCTGGCCGCCGAGCCGGGGCAGGGGGAAACCGTCTGCCACAGTCTCATGTCCATTGTGGAGGGGCAGACCCTTGCCATAGAGGCCGCCGATACCAACCATCGGGCCCTTCGGCTGTATGAGAAGCTGGGCTTTGTCCCCGTACGGGAGGTCACCCGGTGGTACCGGGTGGTGTAAAGAAAAAATCCTTGACATTGGCTGGGAGCTGTGCTATAATACCCCAGCGTCAAGGAAATTGCCTTGACTTGAGGAGGCCCCCATGGATGCCCTGGAAATGGCGCTGTTATACGATTATTACGGCGGGATGCTGACGAAGAAGCAGAAACAGTGCTTCGATATGCGCTACAATCAGGACCTGTCCCTGGGAGAGATCGGCGAGAGCCTGGGGGTCAGCCGCCAGGCGGTCAATGACAATCTGACAAGAACCGAGGCGCTTCTGCGCCGGATGGAAGAAAATATCGGCTATGTGGCCCGGGACCGTCAGGTCCGGCGGGCGGTGGAGGAGATTCTGGACGCGGCCCAGGGACTGCAAGGTTCCGGCGACCCGGCGGTGCAGGCCCTCTCCCGGCGGATTCAGGCCGCCGCCCAGGCGCTAAAGGAGTAATTATGGCATTTGAAGGCTTAACTGAAAAGATTTCCGCTACCTTCAAAAAGCTGCGGGGCAAGGGACGGCTCAAGGAGTCCGATGTCAAGGAGGCCATGCGGGAGATCCGGATGGCTCTGCTGGAGGCCGACGTCAGCTACAAAGTGGTGAAGGACTTTACAAAATCCGTCACCGAGCGCTGTGTGGGCGCCGATGTGCTGGAATCCCTCACCCCGGCCCAGATGATCGTGAAGATCGTCAACGAAGAGCTGTGCAAGCTCATGGGCAGCGATTTAAAGCACATCACCATCAATCCCAACGGCCCCACGGTGGTCATGCTGGTGGGCCTTCAGGGCGCCGGTAAGACCACCAACGGCAGTAAGCTGGCTGGTTATTTCAAGCGCCAGGGCAGAAATCCTCTGCTGGTGGCCTGTGACATCTACCGCCCCGCCGCCATCACCCAGCTTAAGGTCTGCGGCGAGAAGCTGGGCATCCCGGTCTTTGAGAAGGGCACCCAGGACCCGGTGAAAACCGCCAAGGAGGCGGTGCTCTATGCCCGCCAGCGGGGCTACGACATGGTGTTTCTGGACACCGCCGGCCGGCTCCACATCGACGAGGCTTTGATGAATGAGCTGAAAAACATCAAGGCGGCAGTGAAGCCCAGCGAGATCATGCTGGTGGTGGACGCCATGACCGGCCAGGACGCCGTCAACGCGGCCCAGAGCTTCAATGACTGGCTGGATATCGATTCCGTAATGCTCTCCAAGCTGGACGGCGACGCCAGAGGCGGCGCGGCCCTGTCCGTCCGGGCGGTCACCGGCAAGCCCATCAAGTTCGCCGG
>DETX01000010.1 GCA_002362145.1 Clostridiales bacterium UBA3277 | reverse complement strand
ACATGGACGGCTGCCGCATCGGCTTTGACGCGGGCGGCTCCGACCGGAAGGTCTCCGCCGTCATCGACGGCGAGTGCGTCTATTCCGAGGAGGTCGTCTGGTTCCCCAAGCTCCACGACGACCCGGACTACCACTTCCAGGGCATTGTGGACGCCTTCAAGACCGCCGCTTCCAAGATGCCCCGGGTGGACGCCATCGGCGTCTCCTCCGCCGGCACCTTCATCGGCAACGCCCCCATGGTTGCCTCCCTCTTCATCAAGGTCCCCCGTTCCAACTGGGACAAGGTCAAGACCATCTACGACCGGGCGGCTAAGGAGATCGGCGATGTGCCCATCGTAGTGGCCAACGACGGCGACGTGTCCGCCCTGGCCGGGGCCATGGGTCTGGGTGTGGGCAACATCATGGGCATTGCCATGGGCACCTCCGAGGCTGTGGGCTATGTGGACAAGGATAAGAACGTCCTGGGCTGGATCAATGAGCTGGCCTTCGCCCCTGTGGACCTCAGCGAGGGGGCCATGCAGGACGAGTGGTCCACGGACTTCGGCGTGGGCTGCAAGTACTTCTCCCAGGACGCCGTGATCAAGCTGGCCCCCGCCGCCGGCATCGAGCTGGACGAGAACCTGTCTCCCGCGGAAAAGCTGAAAGTAGTCCAGGGCCTCATGGCTCAGGACGATCCCCGGGCCGTGGCGATTTTCGAGACCATCGGCGCCTACCTTGCCTACACCGTGGTGCTCTACTCCCAGTTCTACGACATTGAGCACATGATGATGCTGGGCCGGGTCATGTCCGGCAAGGGCGGCGACACCATTCTCGCCACCTGCAACGCCATTCTGGCGGAGGAATACCCGGAGCTGGCGAAAAAGTGCGAGGTCATGCTCCCCGACGAAAAGACCCGCCGGGTGGGCCAGTCCGTGGCCGCCGCCTCCCTGCCGAAGCTGAAATAATTTGGGGAGAAAAGACCCGTCTGAGGGCGGAATTCGCAAAAAATAAGAAACAGGGCGGACCATTTTGGTCCGCCCTGCCGCTTTGCGGCAAAGACAGCCCCCCCTGAAAGGCAGACGCTTTTCAGGGGGGTATCTTATTCCTGAGAAATCACATGGGCCCCCTGGAATTCCACGTGGAGGGGGAGAATCTGCCAGGAGCGTTCGGTGACGGCGTCCAGCTTTTTCATCAGCTTCTCTTCCAGACCCGAGTCCTGGGTGATGCACAGCAGAGTGGGGCCCGCGCCGCTGAGGCAGAAGGCCGCTCCGGAGGAGCGCACCAGGGATTCAATCCGCTCATAGTCTGGGATGAGCTTGCGGCGGTAGCTCTGGTGGAGCCGGTCCTGCATGGCGGTGCGCAGGAGCTTTTCGTTTCCCAGCTCCAGAGCCTTCAGCACCAGAGCGCCGTGGGAGATGTTGTAGATGGCGTCCCCCCGGCTGACCTGTTCCGGCAGGACGCTCCGGGCCAGGGTGGTGGGCAGGTTAAAATCCGGGATGAGGGCGATGAATTCCCAGTCCGGATGGAGGGGGAAGCCCACGGTGACGGGCAGACCCCCGTCCACCATGGAGGCGGTGAGGCCGCCGTAGAAGGCGGGGGCCAGGTTGTCCGGGTGGCCCTCCATGGCGTTGGTGATGTTCAGCAGGCCCTGGGTGGAGAGCTTGTTGCCCCGCAGAACGTTTGCCCCCATAGCACCGGCCACCAGCAGGGCGGCGGAGGAGCCAAGGCCCCGGCAGATGGGAATGTGGGCGTCGATGTGGATGCGGACGCCCCGGACCTCCTCGCTCATGGTGTTCAGCACGGCACAGTAGGAGGTGTAGGCGAGGTTGTCCGGGCCGGAAAACTCCTCATCGCAGCCGGTGATGGTGAGGCCCGCCTCCGTCTCCTCGAAGGTCACGTCGGTGTAGAGGCTCAGGGCGCAGCCGAAGGCGTCAAAGCCCGGGCCCAGGTTGGCGGTGGTGGCGGGAACGCGGATGGTGACTTTTTTCATGGCGGTCCCTCACAGTCCCAAGACGTAGGAGAGCATCTCTTCCTTGCCGATGACGCCGGTGTGGCGCTCTGGCTTCCCCCGGAGGGAGGAGAGATTCCCGGGAATGGGCACCCCGGTGAGCGCCTGGAGCCGGTCCATCTGGGCAAAGCCGTCCCCAAAGACATCGCCGCCGATGGCCGAGAGCACCGCCTCGGGGAATTTGTAGGGAGAGGCGGTGGAGAGCACCACCATGGGCCTCCGGTCCCCCGTCTGAGATACGTAATCCTCGGCGGCGGCCCAGCCCGCGGCGGTGTGGGGGTCGCAGAGGTAGCCATAGTCCCGGTACACCCGGCCGATGATTTCGGCGGCCCGGTGATCGTCGCAGCAGCCGGCCCAGAACTGCCGCAGAATTTTCTCAAGCAGCCCGGCGGGGACGGTGTAGACCCCCTCGGTGTTGAGCTTTCTCATAAGCTCCGCCACAAGGGCGGTGTCTCCGCTGAGCAGATACAGAAGCCGCTCCAAGTTGGAGGACACCAGAATGTCCATGGAGGGGGAGGTGGTCTTGTACAGGGGGCGGCGGCGGTCGTAGGTGCCGGTGCGGATGAAATCCGTCAGCACATTGTTGGCGTTGGAGGCGCACAGCAGCGTTCCCACCGGCAGGCCCAGCAGCCCCGCCAGATATCCGGCCAGAATATCGCCGAAGTTCCCCGTGGGCACGGAGAAATTCACCTGGTCGCCCAGCTGAATTCTGCCCTCGTCCAGAAGATCCCGGTAGGCCCGGAAATAGTACATGATTTGGGGGGCCAGACGGCCGATGTTGATGGAGTTGGCGGAGGAGAGCCGGAAGGGCAGCTCCATTTCCCGGCAGGCGGCGAAGATGTTTTTCACCCCGGTCTGGGCGTCGTCAAAGTTTCCCCGGACGGCGCAGACGGCCACGTTTTCCCCCTCCTGGGTCACCATCTGGGCCCGCTGGACCTGGCTGACGCCGCCGTCGGGGTAAAACACGCAGATGCGGACCCCGGGCACGTCGTGAAAGCCCTCCAGAGCGGCCTTGCCGGTGTCACCGGAGGTGGCGGTGAGGATGAGAATGTCCTCTTTGACTCCCTTTTCCTGCTTGGCGGCGGTGAGCAGCTGGGGCAGCATGGAAAGAGCCACGTCCTTAAAGGCGGAGGTGGGGCCCCGGAACAGCTCCAGCACCCGGAAATCCCCCACGGGGACGCTGGGGGTCAGCTCCTCCGTTTCGAATTTTCCCGAATAGGCCTGTTTCACCAGCCGGGGCATATGGGGGATGTCCGGCAGAAGGGCGGACAAAATGGCGGAAGAGATATCCATGGAGGAGCCCCGGAGGGCGGCCTTCCAGTCAAAGCCGGGGATTCTCTCCGGCATATACAGCCCGCCGTCGGGGGCCAGCCCCTCCAAAACGGCCTGGGCGCTGTCCACAAAATGGGACGGGTCACGGGTGGAGTGATAACGCATAGCGGCCTCCTGAATTTAAAGAATATATGATCTCGGTATTGCCCTATTGCACAAAAAGCGGGCCAATGGGGGGAAAGGATTGGCTTTTTGATGCAGTTGAAATTTAAGCAGGTATATGATATACTGTTTTTCGTAAAAAAGCAAGTGTTTTCGGGAAGGACACACGTCTTTTCCCGTTTTCCGAAAGATCAGGAGGTTTGACCATGAAAATCGGACTGATGGGCTTCGGCGTGGTAGGCCGGGGCGTGTATGAGATCGTATCCAAGCGGGAGGATATGCAGGTGACGAAGGTCCTCTGCCTGGAGGACATCTCCCTGCCTGACGCCCAGGCGGTGAAGGACTTTTCCAAGATTGTGAATGACCCGGAGATCGACACCGTGGTGGAGGCCATGGGCGGCCTGCATCCGGCCTATGACTTCGTCCGGGCGGCGCTGGAGGCGGGGAAAAACGTAGTCTCCTCCAATAAGGCATTGGTCTGCACCTTCTACGACGAGCTGCTTCCCCTGGTGGAGAAGATGGGGGTAAAATTCCGCTGCACCGCGGCGGTGGGCGGCGGCATCGGGTGGCTGTCTGAGCTGGAGCGGTCCCGCCGGGTCCAGAACATCGTCCAGGTGGGGGGCATCATGAACGGCACCTGCAACTACATCCTGGACAATATGACCCGGTTCGGCCTTGGCTATGACGAGGCTCTGCGCCAGGCCCAGGCCCTGGGCTACGCCGAATTTAACCCCTCCACTGACGTGGACGGCATCGACACCTGGCACAAGGTCATCCTCTCCTCCAACATCGCCTTCGGGGTGAGTCTGGATAAGGACAGCGTCCCCGTGGCGGGCATCCGGAACATCTCCGCCGCCGACGTGGAGAATTTTAAAAACCATGGCCTGGTGTGTAAGCTCATGGCCACCGGCCGCCGGGAAAACGGCGTTTGCAGCGCCTATGTGCAGCCCACCCTGGTAAAGGCCGGGGCTTTGGAGGCCGCCGTGCCCATGAATTTCAACCTCATCACCTTCCGGGGGGAGACCTCCGACCAGATGAGCTTCTACGGCCAGGGCGCAGGCCGGTATCCCACGGCATATAATGTGGTTCAGGACCTGGTGGATGTGGCCTCTGGAAAGGGCTTCTACGCCCCCTACGGCGCGGGCGTCCAGGCGGCCAACGACGAAAAAATGACCTATTACGTCCGGGGCGGCTGGGAAGGCGGCGTGGCGGAGACCTGGCCCGGGGCCGTGCTGACCCAGGCCGTTTCCGTCCGGGAGATGCACGCCTGGCTGAAGGAGCATCCCGACGCCTTCGCGGCGGCGGTGGTCTGAGGACCGGAATCGGAAGAGAGGAAAGGAAAGCATGAAAGTTGTAAAATTCGGCGGCTCTTCCATGGCGGATGCCGGGCAGTATCGCAAGATCCGGGACATCCTGATGGCGGACCCGGAGCGCAAGGTGGTGGTGGTCTCCGCCGCCGGCAAGCGCTTCCCCAAGGATCACAAGCTGACGGACCTGCTGTATCTGTGCTACGCCCACATCCAGTACGGCGTGGACTGCTCCGCTGTTTTTGACACCATCGCCTCCCGGTATCTGGATATCCGGGACGATCTGGGGCTGGACCTGCTCATCGAGCCGGAGCTGGAGGCCCTGAAAAACCGGATCAACGAAAAATCTATCACCCAGGAGGAGCTGGTCAGCCGGGGCGAGTATTTTTCCGCCAAGCTCATGGCGGCCTATCTGGGTTTCCAATTCGTGGACGCCGCCAAGTGGGTGAAATTCCACATGGACGGCACCGTGGATAAGAAGGCCTCCTACGATGCCCTGCGCCACCAGGTGGTCATGGGCTACGGGGCGGTGATTCCGGGCTTCTACGGCACCATGCCCGACGGCTCCATCCATACCTTCTCCCGGGGCGGCAGCGACATCACCGGGGCCCTGGCCGCGGCGGCGCTGGACGCCGACGTCTACGAAAACTGGACCGACGTCTCCGGCATCCTGATGGCCGACCCCAGAATCGTGGATGATCCCCAGGCCATTCCCCAGGTGACCTACGACGAGCTGCGGGAGCTGAGCTATTCCGGCGCCCAGGTCCTCCACGAGGACAGCATCTTCCCCGTCCGTGAGAAGAACATCCCCGTGAACATCCGCAACACCAACGCCCCCGAGGCCCCCGGCACCATGATCCAGGAGTCCTTCTCCGGGGACGACGACCCGGACCGGTTCATCACCGGCATCACCGGCAAAAAGGACTTTTCCATCATCTCCATGTCCAAGCGGGGCATGAGCAACCAGGTGGGCGTCCTGCAAAAGGTCCTCAATGTCCTGGTGCGCCACGGAATTTCCGTGGATTACGTGCCCAACGGTATTGACAACGTCTCCGTGGTCCTGCCCACCAGCGCCATTGAAAAGGATCTGTACACCATCATGGCCGAGATCCAGAAGGAGGCGGAGCCCGACAGCCTGGATGTCCACCATCAGATCGCGGTGGTGGCCGCCGTGGGCCGGAAGATGGCCTTCCGGCCGGGCATTTCCGGCAAGATCTTTGCCGCTCTGGGCGAGAGCGGCATCAATATCCGCATGATCAACCAGGGCCCGGACGAACTGAACATCATCTTCGGCGTGGATAACAAGGACTTTAAGGACGCCATCCGGGTCCTGTACAACAGCTTTGTGACGAAATAACGCCGCATTCCATTTGGGAGGGAATTATATGAAACAGTACACTGTAGCCGTTCTGGGCGCCACCGGCGCCGTGGGCCAGGAAATGATCAAGGTCCTTCAGGAGCGGAATTTCCCCGTGGGGAAGCTTATCCCCCTGGCCTCTGCCCGCAGCACCGGAAAAAAACTTAAATTCCGGGGGGAGGACGTAACCATCCAGGAGGCCCGGGACGAGGCCTTCCAGGGCGTGGACATCGTTCTGGGCGCGGCGGAAAATGACATCGCGAAAAAATTCGCCCCCGCCATTGTGAAGGCCTGCGCGGTCTTTGTGGACAATTCCTCCGCCTTCCGGCTGGACCCCAAGGTGCCCCTGATCGTCCCCGAGGTTAACCCCGAGGATGTGGCCTGGCACAGCGGCATCATCTCCAACCCCAACTGCTCCACCATCATCACCCTCACTGCTGTCAACGCCCTCAATTCCATCGCTCCCATCCGCACCATGACCGCCTCCACCTATCAGGCGGTGTCCGGCGCCGGCGCCGGCGGCCCTGTGGAGCTTATGGAGGAGGTGGAGGCCCTCCGGGAGGGCAGAACCTACGAGCCCAAGGTGTTCTCCCACCAGATTGCCTACAACCTGATTCCCCAGATCGGCGGCGAGCAGTTTGAGGGCTATACCAGCGAAGAGATGAAGATGCAGAACGAGGGCCGGAAGATCATGCACCTGCCGGAGCTGAAGGTCACCTGCACCTGCGTCCGGGTTCCCGTGGTCCGCAGCCACTCCATTTCCGTCAGCTGCCACTTTGACGTCCCCGTCACCGTGGCCCAGGTCCGGGAGGTCATTGCCAAGGCCCCGGGTTGCCGTCTGGTGGATGATCTCGCCAGCAAGCAGTATCCTATGCCCCTGGACACCTCCAACCAGGACATCGTGTTCGTGGGCCGTATCCGCCCCGACCTGACCGACGACCACGGCGTCTGCCTGTGGTGCTGCGGCGACCAGGTCCGCAAGGGCGCGGCCACCAACGCCATCCAGATCGCGGAGCTGCTGGTTAAGTAAAAAGGGAAGCCGCGGCCGGTTTGTAACGGCCGCGGCTTTTCATATAATAATGTATAGAACCCTCCGGAAAAGGAAATAATTGCCGCAGGAGGGATAAATTATGAAACTGCGTGATATTATGACAAACCCGGTGATCCGCATCCACCCGGAGGAATCCGTGGCGGTGGCGGCCCGGACACTGACGAATTATAACATTGGAGCCATGCCGGTCTGCGGCAGCGACGGCCGTGTCTGCGGCCTGGTGACAGACCGGGACATTGTGACCCGGTGCCTGGCCTCGGGGAAGAACCCTGCCTCCACGCCGGTCCGGGAGGTTATGACAACCTCGGTGGTCTCGGCCAGGCCCGATATGGACGCGGTGCTGGCGGCGAGCCTCATGGGCCGGGAGCAGATCCGGCGTCTGCCGGTGGTGGAAAATGAGCGGCTGCTGGGCATGGTGAGCCTGGGGGACCTTGCCACCAAGGAGGAGTCCAGCATTGAGGCCGGGGACGCGCTGATCGAGATCAGCGGCCATTTGTCCAGCCGAAACTGAAAAATTCTACAGTTTGCGGACAGGTGTCCGTCCATAAAAAATTTTGGGAAATTTGAAAACTCTTCTTGACAAATGACGCGCCAAGTGGTATTATATCGAAGCTGTCCACGAGGGCGGCAAAAATAATGCCGAAATCCCAGGAAATTTGCCGGGAATGAAAAAAGTTCTTGACAAATGGAAAGAGATCTGGTATATTAAAAAAGTTGCGTGATGAACGGTGAAAGCCAGGAGCGCAGCTTCCACAGCTTCGAAAAAATTGAAAAGCCTCGAAAAAAGAGCTTGACAATTCCGACAAGATGTGGTAAAATAATCCAGCTAACTGTACAACAGTCAGCGCTCTGTATCTTGTAAATTGAATAACGTAAAGA
>DETX01000018.1 GCA_002362145.1 Clostridiales bacterium UBA3277 | reverse complement strand
AAGGGTTTTATTAGGTTTTAGTATAAGAATACCCCTTTTTCGCCCCAAATGTTAATCGGCACATTGTTACGCTTCGGGCGGGCGCGGTTTCCCGCCTGCCCGAAGCGGAGAAAAGGCCCAAAGCAGAGGGTAGCCTTTTCGCCGGAATGCCCAGGAGCCTTTGACACATGGCAATGCCCCCGCCGGCCGGCGGGGGGCATTGTACGTCCCTTTTTCATCATTCCTTCGCCGACAGATCCACGGATCTTCTTAAAACGCTGTGGGGCGGCACGGGGCTGGGCAGGGGAAGGGTAAATTCCATCTGGGGCGTCCGGGGCTCTGCCAGGGGCAGGCCCTCGGCATCCCGCATCCCCTGGGCGGTGACGGGGAAGGGCCGGGTGTCCGGTCCCACCACTTCCAGAACGTCGCCCTCATGGAATTTGTTGTTCAGACGGCACCGGGCAAGGCCCTGCCCGTCGCAGGAGAGAACCTTGGCGCAGATCTGCCAGTCCCGGATGTACCGGGAGTTTTCCACATACTGCCCCGGCTCCCCAAAATAGAAGCCCGTGGAGTAGACCCGGTGGGAAACGTGTTCCACCTCGTCCCGCCAGACCCGGTCCGGGGCTTTTCCGGAAAAAACATCGTCGATGCAGTGCCGGTAGGCTCCGGTGACGATGGCGGCGTAGTAGGCGGATTTGGCCCGGCCCTCGATTTTGATGCAGTCCACCCCGGCCTCCATCAGCTCCCCCAGGTGGTCGATCATGCACATATCCCGGGAATTTAAGATGTAGGTGCCCTTTTCGTCCTCAAATACGGGGAAGTATTCCCCGGGCCGTTTTTCCTCCATCAGGGCGTACTGATAGCGGCAGGGCTGGGCGCAGGCCCCCCGGTTGGAGTCCCGGCCGGTCATGTAGTTGCTCAGAAGGCACCGGCCCGAATAGCTGACGCACATGGCCCCATGGCCGAAGGTCTCGATTTCCAGCTTTGGGTCCACCTTCTGCCGGATGCGGGCGATTTCCTGAAGGCTCAGCTCCCGGGCCAGGACCACCCGGGCCGCGCCCAGGTCGAACCAGGCCTGGGCGCATTCATAATTTCCGATGGACTGCTGGGTGGATATGTGGCGCTGGCACCGGGGAGCGTACCTCCCCGCCAGGGTAAAGGCCCCCAGATCCGCCAGGATCAGGGCGTCCACCCCCGCGTCGTCCAGTTGCTCCAGATATTCCGGCAGCCGGGCGACCTCGTCGTTTCTGGGCATGGTATTCACGGTGACATGGCACTTGACGCCGTGGCTGTGGGCGAAGGCCACCGCCCCGGGCAGCTCCTCCGGGGAGAAATTCCCCGCGAAGGAGCGCATCCCAAAGCTGGTTCCGGCCAGATATACCGCGTCGGCGCCGTAGAGCACGGCCATTTCCAGCCGCTCCCGATCCCCGGCGGGGCTGAGAAGTTCCAGTTTTTTCTTATCCATAGTAGGCGGTAATGGCGGCGTTGTGCTCCTCCTGGGTGGTGGAGAACTTGTGAACGCCGGTTTCGGGATTGAGAACATAGTAGTAATAGTTGGTGGAAGCGGGGGACAGGGCGGCTTTCAGGCTGGAAAGACCGGGGTTGGAGATGGGAGTGGGGGTCAGGCCCGTATGGGTGTAGGTGTTGTAGGGGCTGTCCACCTGCAAATCCTCGCTGGTCAGATCGGTCTTGCCGTCCAGGGCGTAGACAATGGAGGCGTCGATGTTCAGATAGGCCGGGTTGCCGCCCCAGTTGAACAGACGGTTGTAGATCACCGAGGCGATGGTGGGACTCTCCTCCGCACCGGCGGATTCCTTCTCAATGAGGGAGGCCACGATGGTGATGTCCCGGGTGTTGAACCGGTGCTGGGAGATATACTCCTCACTCTGCCCGGCGGTGCGCATGAGGCCTGCCAGATAGTCGTTGAGGGTATCGATCTGCGATTGCATCTCCTCGTCAAACCGGTTGCCGAAGTTGTTCAGCATCCGCTGAAGGGCCTCTTTCGGAGTGGAGTTTTTGTAGAATTCGTAGGTGTCCGGGAAGAGGAAGCCCTCCAGGCAGTAGGGCTGGCCCCGCTCCACATAGGTCAGGAACCAGTATTCGTCCAGTTCGCCGGTGGCGGCGTAGGAGGCGATATCCCTGGCGCTGCAGACCTTGTTCTCCTCCAGCAGGGCAAAGATCTGACGGCAGGTGTAGCCCTCGGGGATGGTCACCTTCACAACCTCCCGGTTGGACCTGGGGGTCATGAAGTTCACCAGGGCATGATAGTCGTATTTGGTATTCAGATCGTAGATACCGGGCTTGATCTTCTCCTCCGCGTGGGAAATGGAGGCATAGAAGTCAAAGAGGCCCTTGTAGCGGATGAGCCCCGCGTCATAGAGCTTGCCCTGAATATCCTCCATGGTGTCCGATTCGTAGATCGTGATGGTGACGGCCCGGTCCTCCCGGCCGAAGGCCAGCACGTCGGCGGCGCAGAGCCAGACCATCCGCCCGGCGGTGACGCCGATGGCCACGATCAAAGCCAGCCAGACCAGGGTGGAGAGAATATTGGGAATGCCGAAAAGACCCTCGCCCTTTTTGCGCTTGGGGCGGCCCTTTCGCTGGGGGCGGACCCGGGCGGGCGCTTCCGAAGGGGCCGGCTCGCCGCCCTCGGGGGATAAATCCCGGGTGCTGTCCCGGTATTCCTGAAGGGCGTCCTCTTCAGGTTCCGGTGTTTTTTCGGCAGGCGCCGGGACGGGCGCCGCGTCCCCGAACCCATCCGGCGGGGCAAAACCGGGAACCTGCCCGGATTCCCCGCCGGGCCCGGCAAAGCCATCCAAACCGTCGGCATAGTTTTCCGGGACCTCTTCAAAATCCGTGGGCTCCTCGGGGTAGTCCTCGCCCACATCCGGGATGCTGGCCATAAAGGCGGCGCCGGTCAGGGGCGGGGTTCCCGGCCTGGGAGGCGCCTCCCTATCCGGGGGCTCCTGGGCGGCAGGGTCCGGGATTTCTCCGGGGGCATCGTCCATGGGAATCTCCTCCACAGGAATCTCCTCAGGCTGAGTTTCCGGTGCTGTTTCCGCGGGAATATCCTCCGGCGGCACATCCTCCATCTCCGGAGAGAAGGTCAGCTCCTGAATATCAGGGCTTTCCTCCATGGAATCCGGGCTCTCCGGGACCAGGTTCTCCTGGCCCGGGGCGCTTTCTTCGGATTCCGGGAATCGTTCATTTTCCATAGGTGTTCCTCCTGACTGAGAAAGACTTTCTCAGCGGTTAAATGCGCTTTTCAGCGAATGACAATCTGCTTTTCGATGGCGTCGGCGGCCTCCTGGCCCTGGATGGCGGCAATGAGCGCCAGACCGAAGGGAATGGCACAGCCGGCGGAGGTGCCGGTGACCAGATTTCCGTCGATGACGGCAGGGGCGTGCACCATGCGGGCGCTGCCCATCTGCCCCTCGCAGCCGGGATAGCAGACAGCGTTTTTTCCGTCGGGGATGCCCAGAGCCGCCAGCACCGTGGGCCCGGCACAGATGGCGGCGGTGAGCTTCTGATTGTCCCAGGCAAACTGGATGGCGTCCATGGCCAAGCGGCTCTCCCGAATGGAGGCAACGCCCCTGAGCCCGCCGGGGAGGATAATGCCCTCCAGGGAGGTCAAGTCCATCTCCTCAATGGTCAGATCGGCGGTTACGGGGATTCCGTGACTGCCGACGATGGTCTTGCCGTTCAGGCCCACGGTGGCCACGGGGATTCCGGCCCGCCGCATCAGATCCAGGGGGGCCACGGCCTCGGTTTCTTCAAAGCCTGTTCCAAGCAGGATGTAGTACATAGTCAGTCCTCCAGACAAGCCGCCGTGTGGCGGTAGATTTCTTCGTGGATGTCCTCCATGGGACGCATCACCCCGTCCCGGACGCAGGAGATGACGGTCCAGCCGTAGTAATCCGCGGCGGCCCGACCCATCTCCCGGCAGGTGGCCAGGTATGCCATATCCTGTTCGTGGATGTCGGCCTGGGTGTGGGTCACGGCCTCCCGGTGGCGCATCATCTTTTCCGTAAAGTCCGTGGGCACGTCCAGATAGAGCACCAGATCCGGCCGGGGGAGCCCCAGCTTGTCGTACTCAAAGTCGTAGAGCCATTTTAAAAACTCCTGCCGCTTCTCCGGTGGCTCCTTGGAGGCCTGATGGACGGCGTTGGAGGTGGTGTACCGGTCGGAGAGCACCAGCCCGCCGCTTTCGTACCACTGCCCCCACACCTTCTTATAGGAGGCGTACCGGTCCACGGCGTAGAAGGCCGAGGCGGCCCAGGCGCTGACATCCGAGGGTTTCTTTCCGAACTGCCCTCCCAGATACATCCGGATCAGAGCGGAGCTCTCCTCGGAATACTGGGGAAAAACCAGCTTCTGAAAGGCCCGATGCTCCCGCTCCAGCCGGTCCGTCAACAGACGAAACTGGGTGGACTTTCCGGACCCGTCGGTGCCTTCGATTACAATCAGTTTACCCATTTGTGTTCTCCTTCATCATCAGGCCTTTGTAAGTATCTGAGGCATGGTGCAGCGCCAGCTCAAAATCCTGACGGTTTTTCTGTACGATGCTTGATAGGATAAGTCCGGCAAAGAAAGCCTGGATGGCCGCCAGCATGGTGAATCCGCAGACGAACAGCGTGGGAAATTTCAGCACCAGGCCCGTTCGGAAATACTCCATCAGCACAGGCAGGAAAAAGGCGAGGGCAATGACCGCCAGCACCGCCGCCAGCAGAGAGAAGAAGCCGAAGGGCTTATAGTTGCGGAAAAGCTGGAGGATGGTTCGCAGAACCTTGAATCCGTCGGAATAGGTGTTCAGCTTGGAGACACTGCCCTCGGGCCGGTCCCGGTAGTCGATGATGTGGTTTTCCACCCGCATATTCTTGTCCACCGCGTGGATGGTCATCTCGGTTTCAATCTCAAAGCCCTTGGACAGCACCGGGAAGGTCTTGACGAACTGGTAGCTGAAGGCCCGGTAGCCGGTCATGATGTCCCGGATATTGCTGCCGAAGAGATGATTGATGCAGCCGCGGACCAGATCGTTGCCGAAATTGTGAAAGGGCCGCTTGTTTTCCTCATAATATGTGGAGGACAGCCGGTCGCCCACCACCATATCCGCGCCCTGCTTCAGCACCAGCTCCGCCATGGCCCGGGCGTGCTCGGCGGGGTAGGTGTCGTCGCCATCGGCCATAATATAGCACTGGGCATCAATATCCCGGAACATCCGGCGGATGACATTGCCCTTGCCCTGCTGGTGCTCATAGCGGACCACGGCTCCGGCGGCTCTGGCAATCTCGTCAGTGTGATCGGTGGAATTGTTGTCATATACATAAACCGCGGCCTCCGGCAGCGCCCGCCGGAAGTCGGAAACCACCTTGCCGACGGTCTTGGCCTCATTATAACAGGGAATTAGAACGGCAATCTTATCCATAGGGACGCTCCTTCTCTTACTTTTACGGCTTGGGACATTTCTAACCCATATAATATACCATAACCGGGGCCGTTTGTCCACAGGCGGGAGGCTTCCGAAATCTTAATTTTCCATGATTCTCCGGGAAAATCCCAATGCCGGTTGCAAAGCCGGAAAAAGAATGGTATAATCTCTCCCAGATGAAAAAATTGAGATCAAAAAGGAAGAAACCAATGGAAGTTACATTTGAGAGCCTGGGCCTCTCCCAGGCCATGCTGAAAGCCCTGGAGCAGAAGGGCTACGGTTACCCCACCACCATTCAGGCGGAAGCCATCCCTCCGTTCTTGGAGTGGAAGGACGTCATTGCCAAGGCCCCCACCGGCACCGGCAAGACCTTCGCCTTCGGCATCCCCATGATCGAGCATATCGATCCCGAGGACGAGGGCGTCCAGGGGCTGATTCTGGCGCCCACCCGGGAGCTGGCCATCCAGATCGGCGATGAGCTGCGGGGACTGCTGACCTATTACCAGGGCATCCGGGTGGCGGTGCTCTACGGCGGCGCCGGCATCGGCGGACAGCTCAAGCAGCTGGAAAAGAAGCCCCAGATCGTGGTGGCCACACCCGGCCGGCTCATGGACCACTATAACCGCAAGTCCATCCGCCTGGACAAGGTGAAAACCGTGGTTCTGGATGAGGCGGACCGGATGCTGGACATGGGCTTTTTCAAGGACGTGACCCGCATCATCGACAAGGTGAAAAACCGCCGCAATCTGGGCCTGTTCTCCGCCACCATCTCCCAGGAGGTCATGACGGTGTCCTGGATGTACCAGCGGGATGAGGTGGAGATTACCGTGGAGCCCAAGCAGGAGGACCGGCCGGACATTGACCAGTTCTGCCTGAGCTGCACCCCTCTGGAAAAGGCGGAGACCAGTCTCCGGCTTCTGCGGACCCAGGGCTTCGAGCGGGTGATGATTTTCTGCAACACCAAGCACATGTGCCAGCGGTTGTGCGACGATTTCCAGCGGGCGGGGCTGAAATGCGACTGCATCCACGGCGACATCCGCCAGAGCCAGCGGGAAAAGACCATGCAGCAGTACCGGGAGGGAAAGCTCCCGGTGCTCATCGCCACGGACGTTGCCTCCCGGGGCATTGACGTGGACGATGTGGACTGCGTTTTGAACTACGACATCCCCGAGGAAAACGAGTACTATGTCCACCGCATCGGCCGGACGGGACGGGCAAAGCGGAAGGGCCAGGCCTGGAGCATTGTGTCCAATTTCCCGGAAAAGGCCAAGCTGGATGAGATATCCAAATTCTGCAATTTCACCATCAAGCCCATGCGCTTAAACGCGGAAGGGACGCTGGAGGAGGAAGAGGTCAAGGCCCCCGCGCCTCCCAAGAGGCGGTGCCGGTGAACCCCCGGGAGCGGGGGTTCCTGCTGCTGGGCAGCCATCTGGGGGATGCGGAGAGAGTGCCCCTTTCGCCGCCCCAGCTTCGGGTGCTGTCCCGGCGGGTCCGTGGCAGGGAGGGGGAAAAAGAGGACCGGGAGCTTCGGGAGGAGGACCTGACGGAGCTTGGCTTTGACCGGGAGCTCTGCCGCCGAATCCTGTCCCTGCTCTCCCAGGAGGGGCGGCTGAACGATTACCTCCGCAGGGCGGAGGAGCGAGGCTGCGTCCCAGTGACCCGGGTTACCGAAGGGTATCCGCTGATTCTGCGCCAGCGTCTGGGCCTGGACAGTCCCGGGACATTGTGGGCCCTGGGGGATCTGACCATCTTAAACACCCCGGCCATTGCCCTGGTGGGCAGCCGGGAGCTTCGGGAGGTAAACCGGGCCTTTGCCGCCGAGGTGGGCCGCCAGGCGGCCTGCCAGGGGCTGACTTTGGTATCCGGCAATGCCCGGGGGGCGGACCGCACGGCTCAGGAGGCCTGCCTGGCCGCCGGGGGAAAGGTCATCAGCATCGTGGCGGACGAGCTGTGCCGCCAGACGCCCCGGGAAAACCTGCTCTATCTCAGCGAGGAGGACTATGATCAGCCCTTCTCCGCCCAGCGGGCCCTGAGCCGGAACCGGTGCATCCATGCCCTGGGCCGGATGGTATTCGCGGCCCAGTCGGATTTGGGCCACGGGGGCACCTGGGACGGGACGGTGAAAAATCTGCGCTTCGGCTGGAGCCCGGTGGCCTGCTTCCGGGACGGCAGCGAGGCCATGGCCCGGCTGGCCGACATGGGGGCCTATCTGGTGGACCAGGGGGACCTGACGGATCTGGGGGCCCTGCTGGAGAGTAGTCCGAGACTTTTTTGACCCATGACGGACCCGTCATGGGTCTTTTCCTTGGACAGTGGCCGCCTGAGACAGGCCCCTTTCCTATGTGGGGATTGACGTTGGCCGCAAAAGATGGTAAGATAGACCCCGTTCCAAGGAAAAGACATCCCTTTCCAAGAGGTTTCTTCATGAAAAAGCACATTTCCCGTTTTTTATCCATTTTCCTTCTGCTGAGCCTGCTCCTGCCGGCGCTGCCTGCGGCCCGGGCGGCGGAGGACCTGGGGCTGGATGCGTACATTCAGGACGGCAGCCACCGGCGCTATGTGGAGGCCATGGTGGGCTACCATCTGCGCTATAACCCGGCGGTTGTGGCGGATTTGGAGGCAGGCTATACGGCGCTGTTCTTCTTCGAGGGCTGCTCCGACAATATGAACAGCCGGATTTTTTATGACATCCGCTTCTACCGGGTGTCGGCGGTGTGTCTGGCCATCCGGCTGGACGAAAAGGGAAAGCCACGGATCGTCTATTTTAACGACGGCTGCTCCACCCTTCCGGACAGGCCCCTGGACTATGCCAACCGGAAGAAGGAGCTGGGCAGAAAATCCGGCCCGGCCACCGTCTGCGACGGGACGTACCAGCTCTTTTCCGTCTACCACGGGGGAAGGTACGAGGCGCTGCATATGCGCACTACCCAGGAGGACGAGACCATTCCCGCCGTGTACATGACCGAGGACGGCTATGCCGTCACCCAGGCGGAGATGATCAACATCCACACCCGGGACGTCAACCACATTTTGGAAAATCAGATGTGGTCCGCCGGGTGCCTGCTGGTGGGGGATGGGGACTTCTCGGAATTTACCGACCTGGTGGCCCAGGCCTATTACCCCATCTATGATACCTTCGAGGTGGGCGTCCGGGTGGGCACCGTCACGGTGGACCGGCAGTTTCTCAAGCAGGAGCTCTATGATCTCTACGAAAATAAGGACGCCGTGGACAGAATCACCGCCGAGTCCCGCAGAACCCTGCCAGAGACCTATCTGAGAGGCTGCACGGAGGAGGCGCTGACCCTCCAAAATCCCCTCTGGGCCGGTCCCCAGGCGGAGATCATGACCCTGCCCTGCGATCCGGAAACGGACCCCCGCTCTGTCCTTCTGGACCAGGCGGGGAAGGGCGCGGTGCTGGACATCACCGCCAAGGTGGAAAACGACCGTCAGGAAGTCTGGTACAAGGTAAACTGGGAGGGCCAGGAGGGCTATCTGAGACCCGGGGACACGGTGGAGCCCAGTTGGTACGCTCAGCTCATCCGCTCCATGTTCTCCCGAAAAAAGACGAAGGCATAAAAAAGTCCCGGGACCGCCACTAAACGGTCCCGGGATTCTTTGCCTTTGCAGACGCTATGGCTTTCCCATCAGCCCTCTTGCCAGGATGATGGCCTGCTCCGCGAGATGATCCCTCATTTCCCTGGTCATATGCCATTCCCATTTGGGATCGTCCTGCTTTTCAGGGTGGATATCGGAAACCATCAGCAGCGCGGCTGCCCTTAATCCAAGCTGGCCCGCGACGCTGAATACCGCGGAGGTTTCCATGTCCACGCCAACCGCGCCCATTTCCCGCCACAGCTGCTCCTTACGGAAGGTCTGACGATAGACAGCGTCGGTGGACACGATGGGATAGGTATTCACAGAAAACAGGGACACCGCCCTGCGAAGCAGATCCGCATCGGGGAAGGAAGCGTCAATGGATTCATAGTAGTGAAGAGAGGTGCCCTCCTCCACAAACGCCTTTTGAGGCGCGATGATCTCGCCAAGGTGAACCCTTTCGTCAAAAGCGCCGCACATTCCCACCGCGATGATGGTTTTGACCCCCAAAGCCGCCAGGGTTTCCACAGTGTCCGCCGCCTGAGGCGCGCCCCGTCCGCCATCGAGAAAGCAGAGATTTTCTTCCCGGATTTCCCAGATCGGGCAGCGGTTTAAAAACCGGGGGAATGGCTCTGACAGCTCTTCCGCTGGATAATGCCCCGCCAGATAATCCGTCCCACGGCTCATGAAGAACACAATCGCCGTCTCCGGCAGACGCAGATGGCACTCACGATGGGCGCAGTGGATCTGCTCGGAGGCCGAAATGACCGCTTTGGAATTATCATCAGGCAAACGCCACATGGGAAACCCTCCCTGACATCATTTTTGACATCAAACTTCGATTTCTGGAACCGGAAAAGGAAACGGAAATATTCAAAAAACCTCTCTTGTTTCCCAGAAACAAGAGAGGTTTTTTGGTACGCCAGAAGGGACTCGAACCCCCGACCTACTGATTCGTAGTCAGTCACTCTATCCAGCTGAGCTACTGGCGC
>DETX01000002.1 GCA_002362145.1 Clostridiales bacterium UBA3277 | reverse complement strand
GGGCTTCCTGTGGGCCGTGCGGTAAAGGAGAGAGCTATGGAAAAAGTGAACGTCGCGGTAGTAGGCTGCGGAAATATCAGCGGTATCTATCTGGAAAACCTGACACAGCGGTTTCATAATGTCAAAGTCTACGCCATCTCCGATCTCATTGAGGAGAACGTCCAAGCGAAGTCCCGACAGTTCGGCATCGAGCGGATCATGACCTTTGAGGAGATCATCGCCGATCCCCAGGTGCAGATCGTTCTGAATCTCACCACACCGCCGCTGCACTATCCCCTTTGCAAGCGCGCTCTGGAAGCGGGGAAAAACGTGTATGTGGAAAAGCCTCTGTCCCTGAAATACGAGGATGGTAAGGAGCTGGTTGCTCTGGCGGAAAAGAAGGGGATGCTCCTTGGCTGCGCGCCGGACACCTTCCTGGGCGCCGGTCTGCAGACCTGCCGCCAGGTCATTGAAGCCGGAATCCTGGGCGATATTATAGGCGCAACGGCGTTCATGGTTTGCCACGGCCATGAGAGCTGGCATCCCGGTCCTGAGTTCTACTACAAGAAGGGCGGCGGACCGATGTTCGACATGGGACCGTATTACCTCACTGCCCTTGTGAACCTGGTGGGTCCGGTGGAAAGCGTCAGCGGCATGACTGCCGTTTCCTTCCCCACAAGAACCATCACCAGCCAGCCCAAGTACGGCCAGATCATCGAGGTGGAGGTTCCTACCCATGTCAACGGTCTGCTTCGCTTCAAAAACGGTGCCATCGGCAATATCATTACGTCCTTTGATGTGTGGGGCTCCGAGCTGCCCAGAATCGAGATTTACGGCTCCCGGGGCAGCATGATCGTACCTGACCCCAACTGCTTCGACGGAGAAGTGAAGATCAAGCAGTATTTTGACGGCGAATTCCATAACTATCCTCTGATCACGGAAAATTCCGCAAACAGCCGGGGTATCGGCGTATCCGATATGGCCCGGGCGCTTCTTACAGGGGAGAAGGACTTCCGGGCAAGCTGCAAGCGCGGCCTCCATGTCCTGGAGATCATGGAGAAAATCCACGAGAGCAGCGATCAGCACCGGGAAATCTTCCTGGAGTCCACCTGCGAAAAATCCGTTCCTCTGCGCTGAACCATAACGAAAAACCAGCAGAAGGCTTTATAGCCTTCTGCTGGTTTTTGCTACTTGTTTGCCGCAACGCTTTTGCGGACCAGGGCGCGGTACAGCCGTGCCTGAGCAAGCTTCAGCTCGCTGTCCGTGGCGCTCTTTTTGTGAAGAATCTCGTTTGCCCGCTGGAGGGACGCTTCCGCCCGTTCCACGTCGATGCTCTCCGCCCACTCAAAGGTGGTGGGTACCAGAGTGACCTCGCCGTTCAGAACGCTGAGCATTCCGCCGATGCAGGCGGCGTTCCGCCGCTGACCAGCACAGGTGATGACCGCAAGACCCATACCGAGGGCAGCTACATAGTCCATATGGCGGGCCAGAATGGTCACATCGCCGCCGGTGGTCCGCACCAGCAGCGCTTCAGCCTGGCCGTCAAAAATCAACCCGTCGGGGGTGACAATCTTTAAGGGGAAGGGCGTCATGCTTTCTCACCGCCCCGGAACTTGGCCACCACATCGTCGATGGAGCCGGCGAAGAGGAAATAGGATTCGGGGATGTCGTCGTGCTTGCCCTCGATGATCTCCTTGAAGGAGCGGATGGTCTCCTTGAGGGGGACGTACTTGCCCTGGTAACCGGTGAACTGCTCGGCCACGTGGAAGGGCTGAGACAGGAACCGCTGGACCTTCCGGGCGCGGTTGACGGTGATCTTATCTTCCTCGCTGAGCTCGTCCATGCCCATGATGGCAATGATGTCCTGAAGCTCCTTATAGCGCTGGAGAATGGACTGAACGGCACGGGCGGTCTCGTAGTGCTCCTGGCCCAGGATTTCCGGGGTCAGAATTCGGGAGGTGGAATCCAGGGGGTCCACGGCGGGGTAGATGCCCAGAGAGGAGATGCCGCGGTCAAGAACGGTGGTGGCGTCCAGGTGGGCGAAGGTGGTGGCGGGGGCGGGGTCCGTCAGGTCGTCGGCAGGCACGTAAACGGCCTGGACAGAAGTGATAGAGCCGTCCTTGGTGGAGGTGATGCGCTCCTGGAGGGCGCCCATCTCCGTGGCCAGGGTGGGCTGGTAGCCCACGGCGGAGGGCATACGGCCGAGCAGGGCGGAAACCTCGGAACCGGCCTGGGTGAACCGGAAGATGTTGTCGATAAACAGCAGCACGTCCTGGTGCTTCACATCCCGGAAGTACTCAGCCATGGTAAGTCCCGACAGGCCCACCCGCATACGGGCTCCTGGGGGCTCGTTCATCTGACCAAAGACCATGGCGGTTTTCTCGATAACGCCGGACTCGGTCATTTCGTTATACAGGTCATTGCCCTCACGGGTGCGTTCACCGACGCCGGTGAACACGGAATAACCGTTGTGGGCGGTGGCGATGTTGTAGATCAGCTCCTGAATGAGCACGGTCTTGCCCACGCCCGCGCCGCCGAAGAGGCCGATCTTGCCGCCCTTGGCGTAGGGACAGATCAGGTCGATGACCTTAATGCCGGTTTCCAGGATTTCGGTAGCCGGCTGCTGCTCCTCATAGGAGGGAGCGGGGCGGTGGATGGGCCACTGCTCAGCGCCCTGAACGGCGGGCTTATTGTCGATGGGCTGGCCCAGCAGGTTAAAGACCCGGCCCAGGCACTCCTCGCCCACGGGCACGGAGATGGGGCTGCCGGTATCGGTGGCCGTCACGCCCCGCTGCAAGCCGTCGGTGGAGGACATTGCGACGCAGCGCACCACGTTATCGCCAATGTGCTGAGCCACCTCAGCAACAATGGTTTTGCCATTGTTGGGGATCTCGATGGCAGACAGAAGGGCCGGCAGCTCATCGTCGGCGAAGCGGATGTCAAGAACAGGGCCCATGATCTCGATCACGGTGCCTATGTGTTTGGCCATTGGATTCAACTCCTTGTTTTCGAAGTTTCGGGAGGGGAGAGGCCCGTCCCGATCCCGCGAAGGCGGGACGCAGGGGAGGGAAGCGGCTTAGGAACCGGCCACGATCTCCGTGATCTCCTGGGTGATGGCGGCCTGTCTTGCCCGGTTGAATTTCAGGCTCAGGTCGGAGATCATATCGTCGGCGTTCTGGGTGGCGGAGTTCATGGCGGCCCGGCGGGCTGCCTGCTCGGAAGCGCGGCTCTCGCACAGTGCGCCGTAGAGAATACCGCCCAGATATTCCGGAAGAATGGCGGCAAAAACCTCCTCCACATCTCCCTCGTAGAGGGTATCGCAGCGGTAGGCCGGAGACTCTGGCTCCAGGGGCTTCAGATCCTGAAGGGGCAGCAGATCCTTCATGGCAGGGGACTGAGACAGCACCGACACAAAATAGGTGTAGGCAATTTTTACCTGCCCGAATTCGTCGTTTAAGAAGGCCTTGCTGATGGTTTTCGCGATGGAGAAGCAGTCGCCGATGCTGATATCCGACGCGTCGGCGTAGATGTCCGTTAAAATCGGCACCTGGTGGCTGCGGAAATACTCCACCGCCTTCTTGCCGATGGGAAGCACCGCCGCGTCCTTTCCGGCCAGGTTCTCCTGAACCATTTTCAGAATGTTGCTGTTGTAGCCTCCCGCAAGACCCCGGTCACCGGCGATGACAATGCACAGCTCCCGCTTGGAACTTTTGCTCTGGGTGTAGGGAGAGGCAAAATCCCGGCTCGACTGGGCAATCTTGCAGATGGTGTCATATAGAATTTCAAAATAGGGCTTGGAGTTTACGACCTGGGCCTGGGCCCGGCGGAGCTTGGAGGCAGCCACCATTTCCATGGCCTTGGTGATCTGCCGTGTGGACTCCATGCTTCGGATGCGGGTCTTGATCTCCTTTGTGGAAACGCCAGCCATGGGCTCGCCTCCTTTACGCGGTGAACTGAGCCGTCAGCTCGTCCAGGGCGGTCTTTAGACCGGCTTCCGTGGCGCTCTCCAGCTTTCCGGTGGTCCGGATGGCCTCAAGAACGTCGCTGTGGTAGTTATCCATATGCTCTTCCAGCCGCTTTTCAAATTCCGGAACCTGGTCCACAGGAATTTGGTTCAGATAGCCGTGGGTGACCGCGTAGATGATGCACACCTGCTGGGCCACTTCCTTGGGAGAGCCGTTTTTCTGCTTGAGCACGGCAACGATGCGCTCACCCAGAGCCAGACGGGACTTGGTGTCGGCGTCCAGGTCAGAGCCGAACTGGGCGAAGCTCTGCAGCTCCCGGTACTGGGAGTAGAGGAGCTTCAGGGAACCTGCCACCTTTTTCATGGCCTTGATCTGAGCGTCGCCGCCCACACGGGACACGGAGATGCCGGGGTTCACGGCGGGCATAACGCCGGAGTTAAACAGCTCCGTCTCCAGGAAGATCTGGCCGTCGGTGATGGAAATGACGTTGGTGGGGATATAGGCGGAGACATCACCGGCCTGGGTCTCAATGATGGGCAGGGCGGTCAGGGAACCGCCGCCGAGCTCAGGGGAGAGCTGGGCCGCCCGCTCCAAAAGACGGGAGTGCAGGTAGAACACGTCGCCGGGGTAGGCTTCCCGTCCGGGGGGACGGCGGATCAGCAGGGAAATGGCACGGTAGGCCACCGCGTGCTTACTTAAGTCGTCGTAAATGACCAGCACATCTTTTCCCTGATACATGAAGTATTCGCCCATGGCGCAGCCAGCGTAGGGGGCGATATACTGCATGGGGGCCAGCTCCGAAGCGGTGGCCGAAACCACGATGGTGTAGTCCATGGCGCCGCCTGCGGTCAGGCTGTCCACCACCTGAGCCACAGTGGAGCGCTTCTGGCCGATGGCTACGTAGATACACAGGCAGTTCTTGCCCTTCTGGTTGAGAATGGTGTCTGTGGCAATGGTGGTCTTGCCGGTCTGACGGTCGCCGATGATGAGCTCACGCTGACCGCGGCCGATGGGGATCATGGAGTCAATGGCCTTGATGCCGGTCTGAAGAGGCCGGGATACGTGCTGCCGCTCAATGATGCCGGGGGCGGGCATTTCGATGGGGCGATAGTCCTGAGCCTGGATGGGGCCCTTGCCGTCGATGGGTTCGCCCAGGGCGTTGACAACCCGGCCGATGAGGCCCTCGCCAACGGGAACGGACACAACCCGGCCGGTACGCTTGACCGTATCGCCCTCCTTGATGCCCTGATCCGAACCAAGGATGACGATGGATACGGTATCTTCTTCCAGGTTTTGGGCCATGCCGAAGGAGCCGTCGGGGAATTCCACCAATTCACCGGCCATGCACTTGTCCAGGCCGGAGGCCTTGGCAATGCCGTCGCCGACGAGGATGACCACGCCGGTTTCGCTCACTTCGATCTTATTTTCATAGTTTTTGATCTGACTGCGAATGATTTTCGTTATTTCTTCCGGTCTAAGTTCCATACAGTCCCTGCTTTCTGATACATTTTTCCAATAGAAATCGCTCTATTGGAAAGCCGCTCTCCGAAGGGTTCGGAGAACACGGGCCTCTCACAGCGCGGTTTTGCGCAGCGTATCCCGGATGGCGTCCAAGCGATGGGACACCGTGTCGTCCAGGCGCTGGCCATCGTAGTCCAGGCGGATGCCGCCGAGAACTGTGGGGTCCAGACGGCAGCGCAGTGTCACGCGCTTGCCGGTAATCTTATCGAGCTTCTGCCTGAGTTTTTCGGACTGCGTCTGCGACAGAGGAGCCGCTGTCACGACGGTGACGGGCAGGATGCCGTTTTCCTCGTTGTAGCGGTCAAAGAAAGCGTCACAGCACTCCGGGAAATGGCGGATATAGCCCTTTTCCGTGAGGATTTTCAGGAAATTGAGCACATATTCGTGGACATTTCCCCGAAAACTGTTCTCCAGAATCTCACAGCGCTCTACTTTGGGCAGACTGGGGGTGGCCAGGAGCTTCGTAAAGTCAGGCTCCTGCCGGAAACATGTCTGCAGCGTCTCCAGCTGGCCGCGGACCAAATCGGACACGCCCTCGTCTCGGCAAAGCTCATACAGCGCGCCGCCGTAAACGTTACCGACCTCCGTCATACGCCGTCACCCAATTCATCCAAAAACCTGTTGATCATCTGCTCCTGGTCGGCGGCGGTAAGCTCCCGCTCCACCACCTTTCCGGCAATGGCCATAGCCAGACCGGAGATTTCGTCCTTGGCGGCATTGACGGCCTTTTTCTTCTCCATCTCAATGTCAGAGGCGGCCTTGCTCTTTATCTGAGCGGCCTGCTGCTGAGCCAGGCGAAGGATATCCTCACTGCGGGCCGCGGCGGTTTTCTGAGCGGTGAGAAGCAGGTCGTCGGCCTTTGCCTTGGCCTCCAGCATATTGCGCTCATAGGTCTGCTTGATGGCGTTTGCCTCGGCCTTTGCTGTCTCCGCGTCGGTGATCTGCTTGTCGGCGGCCTCCCGGCGCTGGTCCAGAATCGCCTTGACCTTGTCCAGGAAGAACCGCTTGAACAGAAACATTTGGATGAACAAATTGCAGATGGCCGCGATGAGGGTGACCGGATTTACCGTAACAAGAGACTGGTAAATTTCCATTTTAGGGTTTGCCTCCTTCCGGCGTAAAGTTTTTTGCGATGCAAAAAGCATGGCAAAAAGAGAATGTGCCATTCCCTGGCCCCTTTGGGCCAGCCGGGAATGAAAACTTCATGCGGATAAAGCGCCTGAGCTGCTTCGCGGCGCGCCCCACAGCGCATGAAGTTTTACGCCGGGAATCAGCCCAGACGATTCAGGAACATACCGGGCGCCACGAAGATCAGCAGCAGCGCGGTAACGAAGCCGTAAATACCGGTGGTTTCGGACAGGGCGATGCCCAGGATCATGGTGCTGGTGACGTCACCCTTGCACTCGGGGTTCCGGCCGATGACCTCACAGGCCCGGGCGGCGCAGTTGCCTTCGCCGATACCAGGGCCGATACCTGCGATAACAGCGAGACCGGCGCCAATGGCGCAGCCGGCCAGAGCAATGCCTTTTGCCAAAATCTGGTTTTCCATATCGTTTGCCTCCAAAAAATAAAATACAAAATATATTCATATTGATATTCAATTAAAAAGTTTAATTCGTCAGAATT